>JBFKMY010000016.1:0-15612 GCA_041629615.1 Thermodesulfovibrionia bacterium
GAGTGCACGAATGCTTATGATCTTGTTGCTCGTGCAGGCAGAAGTCAGTTGCTGCGACATAAGATAAGATAATACTTTGACTGAAATTATTAATGAAGGTATAATTTTATTAAGTAAAACTGCGAAACAATAATGACAAAAAACACTTTACGAAAAAGTACATACGAAATTCCCTCTATAAAAAAGTTTCTGGTATTTTCTGTTTATTAACTGATTCATAGACATACAATACGGAATGAATGAGATAAGCTGCAGGGTTACCAATACTTTCATTCAATATGTCAATAGAACACGTCCCGGGATATTGACTCCTCTTCTCGAAGGCCTCCCCTTTAATAAATCCTACCTCATGAATTCTGATAACTGGATCAGCTGGGAAATAGAGCGTATTCTGGAGGAACGACTGGTCAATCTTTATGAAGATGAGATGATCATGTTCAAGATTGGCAGGAGTGTTGTCCGGGATCAATCGCTCGGTATCGTAAATATCCTCAGCAATCTCTTTATGACGCCCGAGCGCTTCATACGATATGCACCTAAGATAGCACGCTATTTCACAAAAGACGCGGTTCATATCACCGTCCTTGATACAGCACCGCAAAGTGCCACCCTGGAATTAAGGATAAAGGGGAAACAGACAAAGGGGTCCTGCCTTTATAATCAGGGGCTTTTAAGCGTGTCCCTGGAAATTTTCGGGATAGGTTCCGCTGAAATTTCTGAGGAGCAGTGTATAGTGCCCGTGGATGAAATCGGCAAGGCAGGAAACAGATTTTATTCAATCGATAAAGATAAAAGGGTCATCGAGCATTTATCTCTTGGAAAGAAGGGTAAATGCATCGGACATCTTGCTGACGATCATTCCTTCCAGTTGAACGGCACGCGCTATGGAGCGGAAAGCTGCATCTACAGGCTGAAATGGGAAGCGAAGAGCAACAGGTTTTTCAGGAAAACTGCCGGCAGGCAGAAAGCCTTAAATGAAGCACTGGAACACCTGGAGGAAAATCATAAGAAACTGGAAGATGCCTATGAGCGTGTGTGGCACTCCGAGGCGCAGTACCGGAGCCTGATGGAAAATGCAAGCGATATTATCTGTATTATTGATGCCAATGGAATTATCACATCGATAAACAAGAAAGGGATTGAATTATCGGGGTATTCATCAGAAGAAATTATCGGTCAGGATTTCCTCTGTTTTGTTGATGATGCAGACAAAAAGGAGGCCCAAAAAAAATTCATGGCATCTCTTGATGCTCCGGCAGGACCACTGGAGCTTGTTATAAGAACGAAGGACCGGTCCGCTCTCGTTATTTCAGCAAATTCAAGCAGTATAAGAGAATCGGGTAATGTTGTAGGCCTGATGATAATAGCCCGGGACATAACAAAAGAAAGTGAAATGACAGCACGGCTGCTTGAGGCAGAACGGTTTGCGGCAAAAGGAATGGTTGCCGCCGAGATAGCCCATGAAATAAACAACTCCCTTGCCAATATGGAAACGGCCCTTTTCATTGTCAACAATATTCGCACTGACTCCCGATACAGGCAGGACATCTTCCATGACGTCTTCGAAGAAATAGAAAGGATGTCCGGTATTGTAAAAGGTATTCTTGAAGTATACCGCTCAGATAATACGGTCATCCAGCAGGTTAATCTCAATACAGAAATAGCGAAAGTGATTGATATTACCAGAAGGAGACTGTACGGAAAAGTCATTTCAATTGCCTCGGAGCTTTCGCCTGATCTTCCTTCAGTGCCCTGCTACCCGGGGCATATAAAACAGATCCTGTTAAATCTTATAAAAAATGCCGAAGAAGCCATGAGCAACAGCAATAAAAAACTCATTACCATCAGCACTGCCGAGGGGAATGGGCATGTCAGGCTGGATGTAAAAGACACGGGCTGTGGCATTCCCAAAGGGAATCTTGCCAAAGTCTTTACCCAGTTGTATACATCAAAAAGTGAAGGCTCGGGAATGGGTCTTGCCATATGCCGGCAGATCATCAGCCAGTACAATGGTACTATAACCATTAAAAGTGACGACAGAAAGGGGACGACTGTATCAGTGACCCTGCCAACGAAATACCATGCACAATATACTGGTAGCTGAAGACGAAGACATCCTCAGGAGAAACCTCACATTCATCCTCAACAGTTCCGGATATTCCGCTGTACCGGCAAGAACAACGGTCGACGGAATTGAGCTGCTGAAGAAAAAGCATTTTGATGTTGTCATCACAGACCTTGTCATGCCCGTTAAGGGCGGCGGTGAGCTGATTTCGTTTGTGTTCGATCATTGCCCTGATACTGCCGTCATCATTATTACCGCATACCCGAGTGCGGACAGTGCAATCAATGCCCTGAAGCAGGGGGTGTTTGAATATTTTACGAAGCCCTTTAAGACAGAAGACATCCTCAATGCAGTGAAAAGGGCAATTGAGCAGAAAAAGGAAGTGCCCTTTATGTGGGAGAAACTTTCGTCCTCGGGAATCACCAAAAGGGAAGAAAGCATTCTCAGGCTGATTATTGAAGAGGGGGTCTCTGAAAATAAAGAGATTGCGGAGAGGCTCTCTATAAAAGTCACCACTGTCAAGCAGCATCTGGAAAACCTCTGCGGCAAGTTCGGTACCAGAAACCGTACTTCCCTCGTTTCTGCTGTCATAAAAATGCTCAGAAAGTGAAACTCCCCGCCTGCAATACGAAGCTTCAAAATAATATTGGGTCTTCGTGGAATCAAGTGGGTTCCCCTCTTTGGAAAAGAGGGGGGCGGGGAGATTTTTAAAGAAATTATTCGTAAAATCCCCCTTAATCCCCCTTTTTCAAAGGGGGAGACGTGAAAAGCTCATTTTTCATAATACACCTTCATTGCAGCCCCCTCCTTAAATCCGGACCATGGGTGAGCGGAACGACCATATGCTCATTTTGTGACTTCGTCATAAGATCAAAATGCATTCATGAGCGTAATATCCTCCAAAAGGAGGATATGCATCGCAAAAAAAACACCCTCCTCCTGCAAAAGGAGGTAACAAAACCCCGTCCCTGTGAGTTACTCTCAGGCATGGATATTTCACACATAAAAAAAATCATAAGAACCTGGCCTGCGTATATGAAGTTCATAGAGAGCAACGGGATCTGTACGGCCAAAATAAAAGACATAAAGGAACTTCCTGTTGTTGACAAAACATTTATCACCTCTGCAATCCACATGGTTCCTTTATTTAAAGTAAGGAGCATCATCCCGAGTTCCGGTTCAACGGGAAGCGAGTTTTCCTTCGGGCTTTTCGGTGATACTGATCTGAAAAATACCTCAACCACGATAGATACACTGCTTACGACCCTTTTTAACACGGCAAACAGAAAGACACTTCTCCTTAATGCCCTGCCCGGCGCTGTACCGATCCAGTCATCTACCGTAAGCATTGCCTCGGTCGGGGTCAGGCTTGATACGGCAGTTTCTGTGATCAAATCATTCGGCAGCAGCTATGATCAGATCATCCTTGTTGGAGAACCCCTGTTTATGAAAAGCCTGATTGAACTGGGGGTACAGGAGTCAATTGCATGGAAGCACATACCGCTTTTCATTATTGTGGGAGGAGAATGGACGCCTGAAAGTTACAGCAACTATCTGGAGACAATGGCCGGGCCCCAGCGCATTTATTCCATACTGGGAATGGCCGAGCTGGGACTTAATTATTTTCTTGAAACAGACGAAACACTTATGCTGAGACACCTGCTGGCCAGTGACAGCGGCCTTTTACATACGCTCCTGGGAGACGTCCCTTTTTGCCCCATGATATTCAGCTATGATGAGAACAAAGTGTATGTCGAAACAGTGGCACAGCCGGATGAACCCTTTGAGTCCATTGTGCTGACCACTCTTAACCGGAACCGGGCCCTGCCCCTTATACGATACAAGGGTGGTGATACGGGGAAGGTTCTATCAGGAGCGAGGATCAACGATGTCCTGAAGTCTATGGGGTATGCCCCGCTCTTCAGTACCGCCGGATCATCAATTCTTGCGCATTTTGGCAGAGGAAAGAACATTGCATCCGTTCATCCGGAGCAGGTAAAAGAGCTGATGTATAACTGCCGGGAAGTCGCATCAACGACAACGGGCAACTTCAGGCTGTGTAAAAAAGAAAATATTTTACATCTTGAAGTTCAGCTCAAGGAGGGTATTTATAAAAACGCACCCCTGGAAAGCCAATATTGCAGTACGTTCTCCAGTCTGCCGCTTCATGTGGCACTCTACCGGTTTGAAGATTTTCCCTATGCATTAGATTTCGAAAGGAAGGTGCAATATGTCAGCGAAGGTTCTGATAGCGAATGGAACAGAGAAAAGGTTAGCTTATCAACTGCGTTATAACGTGATGTGCAATGAGCTCCGATGGCTGCCTCCTGAAAGGTATCCTGACCGGGAGGAAAGGGATGAGTACGATGATATGCAGAGCATGTCATTTATTGCTCTGGACAGCATGGGTAACTGCATTGGCACATCCCGTCTGATTTTTCCGGGAGAACTTGCCCTTCCTGTTGAAACGCATTTTAACCTCTACCCAAAAGAATTTATAGAGGCAATCCACGGGACCCTGAGGAACTATGCAGAAATTTCACGCTTCATTGTCCCCGGGAACCAGTCTTTGAAAAAACATGAAATAACCCTTATGCTCTGCAGGGCCATGACAAAGATGGCGATAAAAATGAGGGCGACCCATATGTTCATGTCTGCTGACTACAGGTTTTTCCGTCTTCTCAGGATACTCGGATTTCATCTTGAGGAAATTGGAGAACCCATGTTTTATATGGGATCAAAGACAATACCCGGGATACTTCCGGTGGAAAACCTGATGCCCGTTCTCAAGGAGAAAAAGCCCTCTCTCTATAATTATCTCTCAGCCGGCAAGGATATGGTCGAAGACATGGCAACGGCACCGTGCTCTGCCAAAGCGCTGTGAAGAATATGTATGGATGGCCCCATTTTTCTTAATAATAAAGAGACAGAAAGGAATCTGTCATCGCAATAAAAATAGTCATTTTACAGGCAATAGTAAAAATTGAACCATGATAAGGGACAAACATACCATTAAAAAGACCGCTGTCAAGCCCGGGAAGTCAAAACGCAGGGTATTCATTATTGATGATCAACCTATAATATGTAAAGGCCTCGAACAGCTCATCGGGCATGAACCGGACCTGACAGTGTGCGGCATAAGCAGTGATATTTCAACTGCTCTTAAGGAAATCAAAGGTTGTAAGCCTGATATTTCAGTGGTTGACATTTCTCTCGGTGACATGAGCGGAATCCGCCTGCTGGAAGAGTTGATCAGTGGATATAAAGAGTTGCCGATCATGGTACTCTCCGCTTACAGTGAGTCCTTGTATGCAGAGCGCTGCCTCAGGGCAGGAGCACGGGGATATATAATGAAAACAGAACCCTTTGAAGAAATACTGTCTTCCATAAGGGCAGTATTGAACGGGGCCATATATGTAAGTGAAAATATGCGAAACGCTTTTCTGAACAAACTGACTGCCGGTCAGGGTAATCCCTATGAGCCGGATATAGCACATCTCAGCAACCGCGAGTTAGAGGTATTTCAGCTTATCGGCACGGGATTAAGAACCCAGCATATTGCGGCAAAATTGAACCTCAGCCTGAAAACAATTGAAACATACATTGAACATATCAAGAAAAAAATGCATTTAAAAAGTTACCATGATGTCCTTATTTATGCCATTCGATGGACACTGGTCGAAAGCAGGACTCACGGAGCAAAAAAGAAATGACCGTTGATGGGCGCGGCACGACTCATAAGCACAGATTTCAGGTTGTCATAATTTTATTATAAGTTGTCTTTCATTCTAGACGGCATAACGTGAACCCCGGTTACACGTGATGTCTTTTCGGGGGACAGGCTGTACATGTTGAACAGGAAGCCCAGCGTCCTTGTTATTGACGACGCTTTATACGTACGACAGACCTTGCTTTATCTCCTCAGGGATGAATTTCAGGTCCTTACGGCTCCGGGGGCAATGGAAGGTCAATTTCATCTGTCATCCAACCCTGTTGATATCATCCTGCTGGACATACAGTTACGCGAACCTGACGGCATCACATTGCTTTCCGAAATCAAGCAAAGCTTCCCCTCCATCGAGATCATCATGATAACTGCCTGTGCAAGCCTGGAAACCATAAGAAAAGCGATCCGCTTCGGAGCATTTGATTATCTCATCAAACCCGTTGATAAACATGAGCTCCTGTCCGTTGTCAGAAATGCCCTGAAACAGAGGAGATCTGCATTGCGTATGCGGAATGAGCTCGATATGTTGAGAGAATCAACGTTCTATCTGGAAGACCTCGTAAGAAAGGTGAAAAAAAACCTCATCATCAGCAGTGAAAACTTTATTAAAGCCGTCCTGTTATACATACATTCAAGAGACGGCTACACCGGGAAACATGTAAAAAGGGTAAGAAATTTATCATCATTAATAGCAGATAAAATGGCAGTGCCCGATGAAAATATCCAGTGGTTGAAATGCGCTTCGTTTCTTCATGATATCGGAAAAATGAACATTGATGAAAACATCCTTAATAAACAAAGCACGTTAACGAACTTTGAATATGATATTGTGAAAAAGCATCCTGAAAAGGGGGTAGCAATCATTGAGCATTTCCCCTTTCTTAAAAGTACGGTCCCGCTGATCATGCACCACCATGAACGATACGA
Source organism: Thermodesulfovibrionia bacterium (assembly GCA_041629615.1). Classification (GTDB taxonomy): domain Bacteria; phylum Nitrospirota; class Thermodesulfovibrionia; order UBA6902; family UBA6902; genus JBFKMY01. Next base: position 6,720 of record JBFKMY010000016.1, read on the forward strand.
TGGATCAGGCTATCCCTCAGGTCTTAAGGGAAAAGCCATACCCCTTGAGGCCCGGATACTGGCAGTTGCAGATGCCGTTGACTCAATGATGAATTCATCGGTAAGAAGCAGCCCTTATACCGTAGAGAATGTCAAACGGGAACTTCAGCTGCATGCGCGATCACAGTTTGATCCTGAAATTGTCGATATCGTCATACGGGAAGAGTTACTGTCTTTTGCGTAACCTTTCCAGCTCTTCAGAGCATTCTATATCTGCTACACGGCACAGTGAATCAAGTATGTTCGTCAGTGATGTAACGACCGCGGGTTTACGGCGCTGCAATTTCCTGAATAACGAAAGGATTGCTTCTTCTTCAGCTGTCAGGACCATGCCCTGATGATCACCGATGAGATGTACAAAATCGGTATACCCGTACTCATGTAACACATCCTTGATTTCCTTTGGCGTAAAACCCAGAGATTCAACGATTTTTATAAAAATGGGTTCAATCACCTTTTTCTGATGAAGGATAAGCTGCCTGCAGGTCTCGCGCGAAACTACCTGATTAACAGAAGAATTCTGATAGAACTGTTCGACTGTCTCCCATCCCTGCTGTTTCATTTTTCTCGTAAGCACGTTGTCCGGGTAAATTATTTTTCTCTTCATAACGGGTATTCTAACACCGGGAAAAACTTTTGGCAACCAGCTTGGCTTTATTTAACAACCTGCTTGACAAATAATTGTTAACCTATTAAAATAATACAGCTTTATGGAGAAATGTACTCATTAATCCATGTTTTCAGAGAGAGAAATAGTCATTTATTGCAGGCAATGCAAGGGTCAGTGCGGCCGCATAAAAAAATGTCCTTTTAAAATGGTGCGGCCCATAGAGCAAAAAAGCAGTCTATTCCCTGTAATTCCCGCTGACTGGGAATTTTCAGATAGTGCCCGATGCCTGTCAACTCTGTCCGGTGACAGGTACACAACAGAGGAGCTCGTAACGGGACTGAGCAAACTGAACGGGCATTTATTACGATAGGCAGTACAACAGGACGTTATCGTATTTTTTCGTGTCAGCCTGTCCTGTGTGTGATGTTTATCATTATTAAGTAAACGCTGACCGTAGGGGGGACATGGAAAATGGGTTAACACTGCATCACCTTTTGCTTTTCACTATTCAGGACATGCCGGTGATCGTTTTTCCGTGAAAAGAAATACAGTTGCTGAATCAGAGGGACATACGAACATGGTGGCATCTGCTCTATGAGATGGCGGTATTTTCGAGCCGGGGATGCGCACACGTGACCTTTCGTCCAGAATATAACATTGCACCTTATAAGAAAAGGAGTTAACAGAATGGGCACAAGTATTGAGATAATGGTACCGCTCTCAAAAAGAGAAAAGGAAGTGCTTAACTGGTTAAAAAAAGGGAAAAGTTCCTGGGACATTGCCGCAATTCTCAAGATAACGGAGAGGACGGTGAATTTTCACGTCAATAATATTATGCAAAAACTCAATGCTGTGAGCAGAACCCAGGCCGTTGCAGTTGCTATTGAGAATAATCTGCTTAATACGTAAATAGTCAGGGTCCTTTTTCATAATTATATTTGTTTATGTGATATATTAAGGTAATCCGGACTTTCATGGCATATGATGGTCACTCTGGTTGTTATGAGATATTATTCTTGATTTCAATTCAGGGACCCTTGCCAATCCCTGTTGCCCGAAGTCTCCGGCTTTTTATCATAGTATGAAAAAATCCAGGGCCGTCTCACACAAAACAGAAAATACACAAAACAAAAATCCTGAGGCCCGTCAATCGCAATCCCGCCCGCGACAAAAGCCCGGCCTTAAACCACGGGGAAAAGACGGCCGCCATAACGCTCCGGCCCATCAGGAGGCAAAAGGGGATATCAAGGAATTTCAGGCACATCATAATGAAGTGGAAAGACAGAATGAAGAATTGCGTGCAGCACAGAAAATAATCGAAGAGTCCCGTAAAAAATATACAGATCTCTATGACTTTGCACCTATTGGATATATTACTATTGATAAAAACAGTTTAATTCTTGAACTGAATCTTACCGGGGCTGAACAGTTAGCTGCAAGGAGAAATGCTCTCATACAAAAGCCCTTCACCACATTTATATTCAGGGAGGACCAGGACCTGTTTTTTCTGCACTGCGCGGAAGTGTTTGAGCGAAAGACGCGGTGCACGTGCGAAATCAGGATACAGAGGGAAGACAAATCGTTGTTCTATGCCCAGCTCATCAGCATAGCCCTTCCTGACAGTCAGGGAAATTATAATACAATACGTACGGCCATTATTAACATCACCGAGCGTATGCTGGCAGAGGAAGGACTTCATGATACTCTCAACATTTCCCGGCAGCGTGAGGCTGAAATAGCAGCATTACTGAAGGGCTCCCGGGCGATTCTGGAAAACAGAAATTTTACTGACACAGCGCGTGCCCTCTTTGATTCCTGCAAAAACCTTATCGGTGCCGCCGCAGGATACGTTGCCCTTTTATCTGCTGATGGATCAGAAAATGAGGTCCTGTTTTTAGATTCAGGGGGGCTTCCCTGTGCTGTTGATCCGGATCTTCCCATGCCCGTTAGGGGACTGCGCGCCGAGGCGTACAGGAGCGGGAAAACGGTATATCATAATGATTTTTCACAAAGCGGCTGGACAGACTTTATACCGGAGGGGCATGTGGCCCTGAAAAACGTGCTCTTTGCCCCTCTCGTCATTGAAGACAATATAGTTGGCGTGCTCGGTCTTGCCAACAAGCCGGAGGGCTTTACGAAAAATGACGTCCACATGGCCCATGCATTCAGTGAACTCGCATCAATAGCACTGCGTAACAGCAGAAATCTCGAATCATTGGAGATCAGTGAGCACCGTTTCCGCTCTGTAGCAGAAACGGCACTTGACGCTATCATCTCCATAGACTCCCGGGGATATATCGTTTTCTGGAACAGGGGAGCTGAACATATCTTTGGCTATCCGCCGGTTGAAATGATCGGCAGGCCCATAACAATGATAATTCCCGACGGTCTGCGTGCTGCCCACAGCCAAGGTATGCAACGATCAGTATCGGCAGGAAAATCAAAGCTGATCGGGGAAACAGCAGAAATAACAGGATTGAGAAAAAACGGCAGTACCTTCCCCCTTGAACTCTCCGTTGCGCAGTGGCATACACGGGAAGGATTATTTTTTACGGGTATTATCAGGGACATAAGCGAACGCAAGCAGGTTGAAGATGAATTGAGAAGACATCGCGTGCAGCTTATGGAAATGGTATCGGAGCGCACAGCTGAATTGCAGTCCCTTAACCGGGAACTTGAGCAGGAAATCGCACAGCATAAACGGACAGAAACGCAGGTCAGGCTTATGGCCCTCTTTACAGAATTAAACCCGTCTCCAGTCCTTCGCTTCGACAGGGCCGGGATGGTCCTCATGGCAAATCCGGCTGCAATGGAAGTATTTAACATCGCCCCATTGGCGGAACCACTGCTGCCATTGCTATTACCCGGAATCGAGGAACTCGATCTTCCGGGCTGTATAGATAACGGAAGTATCCTTTCTCATTCAGCCGGTGTCGGCAATCGTTTTTTCCATTTCATAATCAAAGGATTACCCGAACTGGGCTTTGGTCAAATATACGGAAGTGACATAACTGAGAAGAAAAAGGCCGAAGCGGAAACCCTTCGGGCAAGTCATCTCGCATCGCTGGGAGAACTGGCTGCCGGGGTGGCCCATGAAATCAATAATCCGATAAATGGCATTATTAACTATACCCAGATAATAGCCAACCGCAGCAGCCCGGGGAGCAAGGAGAATGACATCGCCAACCGTATCATGAAGGAAGGAGACCGGATCGCCGGTATTGTCAAATGCCTCCTCTCTTTTGCGCGCAACAGCACAGAGGAAAAACACCCCGTGCATATTATTGACATCCTGTCTGATACCCTTTCGTTAACTGAAACGCACATGAGAAAGGACGGTATTACGCTGCGCATAAACATTCACGCGGACCTGCCCAGAATTTTTGCCCGGCCGGAACAGATAGAACAGGTCTTCCTGAACCTTATAAGTAATGCCCGATACGCCCTGAACCAGAAGTTCTCCGGGATCGATAGTGAGAAAATCCTCCATATTACAGGGGAAAAAATTACGCTTAAAGGCACCTCGTTTGTCCGTATTATATTTTATGATACAGGGAACGGCATATCAAAAAATATCATAGACAGGGTAATGCACCCATTTGTATCAAGCAAGCCGAGCGGCATGGGTACAGGGCTGGGCCTGAGTATCAGCCACGGTATAGTGACTGACCACGGCGGTAGCATCAGTATTGACAGCGTCGAAGGAGAGTTTACAAAAGTCATCATTGAGATGCCGGCGACAGGCATTAAAAACAACACCCCGAACTAAAGCTGTTACAATATAATCATGAAACAATAATGATAAACCTCATAATGCCCGTAAAATGAACAATATGAACATCAGAAAACCATCTGAGCGGCTCTCTTCTCTCCTTGAGACGAATGGCACGAATAAGGCGAAGATCCTTATTGTTGAAGACGAAGCCGTCATTTCCGCAGACCTGCAAAAACAACTGGAGCATGCCGGATATAGTGTCCCTGCTGTGGTGACTTCAGGAGAAGAAGCCGTTAAGAAAGCCCGTGAGTGCAAGCCGGACCTGCTGTTGATAGATATAAAGCTGCGCGGAAAAATTGACGGGATTGAAGCCGCCAGTCAAATAATCTCGCAATACAATATTCCCGTTATATACCTTACCGCATATGCCGACAATGAAATACTGAAACGCGCAAAAATCACAGGACCCTATGGCTACCTTCACAAACCGGTTGAAAAAAATGAATTGCTGGCCACCGTTGAAATAGCACTTGTCAAACATCATACAGAGAACGCCCTTAAGAAAAGCAAAGACTTCTATTGCAGATTTATTAATTCGACAACGGACATTTCTTTTCTGAAGGATGACAATTTCCGGTTTGTGATCGTTAACAGGGCCCTTGAAAAATTCTTTGGTAAAAGCGCGGAAGAAATCATAGGAAAGTCAGACTTTGAATTAACGACGCGGAGTACTGCCGAAATATGCAGAAAATCGGACCTCCTTGCGCTTCAATCTGACAATGTCCTCATCATGGAGGAACTCATAGGAGACAGGCTTTATGAAACACGAAAATTCCGCGTGCTCCTTGGAAATGACCGTTACGGCATCGGCAGTTACATACGGGATATCACGGAGCGCAGGCAGGCAGAAGAGGAGTTAAGGAAACATCGTGAAAATCTTGCCGTCATTGTTGACGAAAAATCCGCTGAACTGATATCAGCCATTGAGCTTCTCCAGAATGAAATTATTGACCGGAGAAAGACTGAGGAAGCACTCAGGGAAAGTGAAAAAAGGTATAGAGGGCTCTTCAATTATATGAGCAGCGGCGTAGCGGTGTATGAGGCTGTTGAAAACGGAACGGATTTTGTTTGCAGGGACTTCAATAATGCCGGTGAACAGATTGACCGGATAAAAAAAGAAGCCCTGATCGGTAAAAGAGTAACATCAGTATTTCCGGGATTTAAAGAATCCGGGCTTTTTGAGATGTTCCAGCGTGTCTGGAAAACGGCAAAACCCGGGCATAATCCCATTTTACAGTATACTGATGAGAGAATATCAGGGTGGAGAGAATATCATGTCTATAAGCTGCCTTCCGGTGAAATTATAGCGATCTATAATGATATAACCGAGCAGGTCAGGTCAGCCGAGAGAGAATCCAGCCTGCTGATTGAACTAAAAACGATCTTTGAAAATTTCCCCGTGGGCATAGTATATCTCGATAATAATTACAGAATAATCAGCTCAAACAAGTTTTTTAATGATTTCGCGGGGTTCAGACAAGGGGAGCTTGCAGGCAAAATCTGCTTCGAGGTAGTAGGTGAATTCGCCAATGATCCTTCTAAAAAAGGCCTCGAAAAAGTGTGCTCTTTCTGTAAAAAAGGTGATGCTTCTCATTCCATGACCCCCACAGCCATGGAGCGGCCTTTAAAGGACAAATTTGTCAGGGTGACCACAATCCCGGAACGTGATGAAGGCGGGAACATTTTCCGTTTCATGGAGATAGTGGAAGACATCACCGAGCGCAAACTTGCAGAAGCAGAGGTTATCCGTGCCAGCCATCTGGCAGCGCTCGGAGAACTTGCTGCAGGAGTGGCCCATGAAATCAACAACCCGATCAACGGGATAATTAATTATACCCAGATGCTGGCAAACAAAAGCGTAAAAGGCAGCAGGGAAAATGATATTGCCCTGAGAATCATAAAAGAGAGTGACCGCATTGCGAGCATTGTCAGCAATCTGCTTTCCTTTGCCCGGGACAGGAAGGACGAAAAGATCCCGGTAAATATCAAGGATATACTGCAGGATACATTTGCCCTGACAGAGGCCCAGATGATCAAAGACGGAATAACAATTATCAGGCATATTCCTTCAGTTGTCCCTACGGTAATTGTCCAGCCGCAGCAGATCGAACAGGTGTTCCTGAACATCATAAGCAATGCTCGCTATGCCCTGAATGAGAAATATCAGGGAATGCATGATGACAAGATGCTTGAGATAGGGGTTTCCGGAGTAGTAATAAACGACCGCCCCTTTGTTCGCATTCTGTTTCATGATACAGGCACCGGCATACCGTCCGGCATTATGGACAAGATAATGAACCCTTTTTTTTCTACCAAATCGAATAATAGCGGAACAGGGCTTGGATTAAGTATAAGCCATGGTATTATAATCGACCACGGAGGCATACTTAAAATCAACAGCGTTGAAGGCGCATTTACAAAGGTGACCATTGAATTGCCGGCAGGGGAAAAACTCCATGTCTAAGATCCTCATCGTTGACGACGAAGAAAGCATCCGCTTTACCTTTGAAAGCTTTCTGTCCGATGAAGGGCATGAGGTAGATACTGCGCGGGACTACAATCATGCATTGGAAATCCTGTCCGCAAAAGAGTTTGACCTGATTTTCATGGATATTGTCTTAGGCGGAAAAACAGGGATTGATCTTCTGAAGGAAATTAAAAACAGCGGCGTGCGAAGCACCGTGGTCATGATCACCGGATTTCCCAATGTTGAAACTGCCTCCGAAGCACTCCGTTCCGGGGCCTTTGATTACATTTTCAAACCCGTTAAGCAGGCCACCCTTCTTCACACTGCAAACATGGCCCTGCAGTATCAGTCCCTTCAGGAAAAAAACGAGCAATACCGGTCAAACCTGGAGGCAATCTTCAGGAGTGTAAAAGACGCTATTCTTACTGTTGATAAAGGCATGATCGTGCTTGAGGTTAACGATTCTGCGAGGAAAATTTGCGGTTTCACCCGTGATGCCATAGGCCAATACTTTGGGGCTATACAGACACGCTGCGGCGGGAAATGTCTCCATATTCTGAGGGAAACCATAGAGAAAGAACAGTCTATTGAAGTGAAACATGCTGAATGCGATCTCATGAGCATGGACAGGCAGGTCATATCCATTCAGACATCACCCCTGCTCAATAGCAGGAGTGAATTTTCAGGTGCCGTGATGGTAATAAGGGACAATACCCGCCTGAATGAACTCGAACGCGATCTCAAAGTACGCAGACAGTTCCATCATATAGTCGGTCAAAACAAAGAAATGCAGAAAATCTACTCTCTTATCGAGGACCTGGCTGATGTGGAAACAACGGTGTTAATTTTGGGTGAAAGCGGCACGGGAAAAGAACTTGTTGCTGAAGCAATTCATTTTAACGGCAAACGAAGCAGTAAACCCCTGGTAAGGGTAAACTGCTCGGCACTGTCGGAGGGCCTGCTTGAAAGCGAACTCTTCGGCCATGTCAAAGGGGCGTTTACGGGGGCTGACAGGGACAAGACAGGAAGGTTTCAGAAGGCTCACGAGGGCACCATTTTCCTTGATGAAATCGGCGACCTCTCTCCGGGGATGCAGTTGCGGCTACTGAGAGTGCTTCAGGAGAAGGCATTTGAACGTGTCGGCGATTCAACACCCGTAAAGGTTGATGTCCGCATAATAACCGCGACCAATCAGGATCTCGCTGAAAAGGTGCATAAGGGTGATTTCAGGGAAGACCTCTATTACAGACTGAAGGTTGTAGAGCTTGCACTCCCTCCCCTCCGTGAACGAAAGGACGACATTCTGCTCCTTACAGAATATTTCATTCAAAGATTTAATGAGAAGTTCAGTAAACACATTACTGCGATATCCGATGATGTACAGAAAATCATTCTGGATTACTCATGGCCCGGAAACATACGGGAACTGGAGCATACGCTGGAACATGCCTTTGTTATCGCACGGAATAACACCATCACCGTTGATCATCTCCCCCGGCACCTTATCGATCGCCCGATTACGACTGCTTCTTCAGATGCTAAGAGTGAAGGGCCGGAGGTGGTTTTAAATGCCCTGCGAAAGGCAGGATGGAACAAGTCAAAAGCAGCCCGGCTATTAGGGGTAAACGTAAGGACTATTTACAGAAAAATAGAAAGATACAATATTCAGCCAGAAGAAGGATAACGTACAGGAATTATGGCATGTCATGCTTTCATGACAGCACTGTTTTATGACATGTCATACATTTTCGCCATCCAGTCATTTTAATGTTTACCGGGCAAAGCACTTCTTTACGTTGTAACATTCGCGCCAATTCCGACTTAATTTTCTTGTAAATCAAAGTGTTATGATAACCGGCTCATCTTCAGCCGGTATTACGGCACCCCCTTTAATAAATAATGATACGATGATCTGCGAATGGCATGATTCTTGATATTGATACAGTACAGTATCCATGCCCGACTCGAAGACTATCACAAACTGTACAGTACTTAGGTGTAC
>JBFKMY010000017.1:0-15516 GCA_041629615.1 Thermodesulfovibrionia bacterium
AATGCTGATAGTATTGGCGCCGAATATGTAGTTCTCCATACGGGAAGCGCGGGTAATGAAGATGAGAAAAAAGCCAGAGCCAGGGCAGTAAAGGCCATAGGAGAAGCAATGACATCCGATCGCTACAGGGCATCCCTGATACTTGAAAATACTGCAGGAGAACGGGGTGACATTACATCATCGATCACGGCATTAGCTGACATAATAGACACCTGCCACTGCAGCGGCATAGCAGGGATATGTGTCGATACCTGTCATGCCTTTTCATCGGGATATGACCTGACGTCACGGGAAGGCACTGAGACACTTATCTCGGAAATAAAAAAATACATCGGTCTTGATAAATTAAAATTGATCCATCTGAATGATTCAAAAAGGCCTCTCAATGCACGGATTGACAGACATGAGCACATCGGAAAGGGATTTATAGGCATGAAGGGATTCAGGAATATTCTCTCCGATAAAAGAATTTCAAAAGTACCCATGATACTTGAAACTCCTAAAAAGAGTGAAAATGATGATAGAATAAATCTGAAAAGGGTCCTCAGCATGCTTAAGTCCTGATGCGCGGTGGTAATGCAAAGCAAGTCCCATGCTTTGTTATAAAATCCATTAATAACGGGAGCACGCGGGTTTACAACTCCCCGTACTTTTAGTAAGCTTCTTTACGTATGGATGAACATACTTTGCGCGTTCTTGAATTCGACAAGATACTCCGGATGGCCGCTGCATCTGCGGCGACCATGCCGGGCAAAGCACTTGTTGAAAAAATAAGACCGCTCAGAAATTCAGCGGAAGTCCGGGAACACAGTGCCCTTGTATCAGAATGCAGAAACAAGGTGTCCGCGGGAAGGCCTTTCGGGATTGAGCATTTTGATGATCTCTCACCGCTTTTTCAGAAGGTCAGACCCCATAACGCCCTTCTTGCCCCGTTCGATCTGCGGTCCTTTCTCCCCCTTTTTTACTCTGCGTTGAACCTTAAAACAATAAGCAGTGATCTTTCATGCCCGGGGATAGGAAGCAAGGTATCACTGCTGACGACCCATGGGGAAATAAAGAAGGCGATTGAAGGCGCTGTTGACCGTGAAGGGCATATCAGTGACGGGGCATCCCCGGGGCTGTCTCATATACGGAAGAGCATCAGGTCGTGCGAAACACGCATCAGAAAGACCCTGGAGGGACTCTTAAAGCAGAATAGTCTCGCGCCCCACCTGCAGGATCATTTTCTGGCCGAAAGAAATAACAGATGGGTCATCCCTGTAAAAATAGATTCCAGGGGCAGCGTACCGGGCATTGTTCATGATGTCTCTAATACCGGGGAGACCGTATATGTGGAGCCCTATGCAATCCAGCAGCTCGGCAATGAACTTGAATCCTACAGGGCTGAAGAAAAACTTGAGGAGCACAGGATCCTTCGCATGCTTACTTCCCTCCTGAAGGAGCACCTTGGTGAAATTGAAGGCGATTATACAATTGTTGCTCATATTGATGCCCTGCAGGCCATTGCTGTTTTTTCAGAACAGATGGCGATGGTCCCGCCCGAAATAAATGAAAAAGGGTACATAAACATTGTCAGGGGAAAGCATCCGCTTCTGTGGAAAGTCTTCAAAAAGGAAAGCAGGGAGGCCGGCCTTGTGCCCCTTGATCTGGAGATCGGGAGGGGGCATTCCTGTATGGTCATCACCGGTTCCAATGCAGGAGGGAAAACAGTGGCACTCAAGACAATCGGCGTGTTAAGCCTCATGGCCCTTTGCGGGATGCATACCCCTGCCGGACCAGGAACCACATTCCCTTTTATCCGGGGGGTTTTTGCCGATATCGGCGATGAACAGTCCATTGAGCACAATCTCTCAACCTTTTCAGCCCATATGACACGGATCTCACACATTGTCCGGCAAAGCAGCAATGATACCATGATCATTATTGATGAGCTGGGAACTGGAACAGATCCGGAGCAGGGCGGGGCGCTGTCATGCGCTCTTTTGAGAAAATTAAAGCAGCGGGGAGCGATTTCTCTTGTGTCCACACATCTGGGCATGGTGAAGGCATTTGCCCATGCCGAGGCCGGTATGATAAACAGTTCGATGGAGATGGAAGAAATCACCGTAAACAATGTCACAAGGTACAGGCCTGCCTATAAGCTTGTGATGGGAGAGCCCGGCACCTCACATGCAATAGAAATAGCGGAAACACTGGGACTGGACAGGGACATAATCAGCGAAGCACGGGGTATCCTTGCAGGAGAAGGCGCTGCCATTGAATCTCTCATTTCAGACCTGAAGAAAAAAATCCGCGAAACCGACAATAGACTGAAGGAGATTGAAAAGCTCAGGCAGGAAGCTGATAAAGTGCGGTTGAAATTACATGAGGAGCTTTCCGATATTCAATCAACAAAAAAGAGCGTGCTTTCCCGCTCCCTCAGGGAAGCAGAAGAGCTGTTAAGACAGACAAAAAGAGAAGCCCGGGAAATCATCGGGAAAATAAAAAAATCCACACAAGAAGAGGCAGGGCAGGGCATCAAGAATCTCGACAGGAAACATGATCAAATCAGACAGTTGCAGAAATTACACACTCATGAAAAGATTCAGCCGGTCAGGGGCGTCAGGGAAGGACAGCCCGTGTTTATCAATGTACTGAATAAAATTGCGGTAGTCCATTCCGTAAATGAGAAAACGGGAAGGTGTAAGGTACTGGTCGAGGGAAAGGAAATCATTGTTCCTCTGACTGAACTTTCTGAGCCGTCAGATGGTCTCATTAATATGCGAGATGTCCCGGGGAAAGGGACAGGGCAGGCAGTCCCTGCATACGCATCGGGAGACAGTGAAAGAGAGGAGGAATTAAATGTCATAGGGCATCGTGTTGATCCTGCCCTTTCGCGCGTGGAACGTTTCCTTAATGATGCAGCATTATCAGGACTGAGTCAATTAAAGATAATCCATGGAATTGGTGCGGGAATACTGTCGCGTGCAATAAGGGACTACGTAAAGGACCATCCTCTCGTTCAAAGCTCCAGACGGGGAAATGAAGAAGAGGGCGGAGAGGCCGTTACCATAGTCTTTCTGTAATAATAATGTAGGGGCACGGTACCCGTGCCCCCTGTAATGAAGAGTTAACACCATGGCTGATATTATCGGATGGATCGGGTCGGTCGCATTCGCTCTGTGCGGCATCCCCCAGGCCCGGGAATGTTTCAGAAACAAAAGCGCAAAGGGAATCAATCCTCTTTTTATCACATTATGGTTGATGGGTGAAGTGTGTTATGTCGTAAGTGTCCTGATGAAATTCGGATGGGTAAACTGGATGATGTTTAATTACATGGCAAACATCCTCTCAATTTTTGTCATTATTTTTTATCTAATAAGAGACATGCGGAAATAGATCTGCACGTATGATTTGCCGATCACTTGTAAAGGGGGGATCTGGCAGCCACTGAGGGGGAGTGGCTGCCAGATGTGAAGCGTGATACTTAATGATTGTAATATATCTTACAAATTTGAAGAAATTATGAAGGCGAGGTTTGAGGGTAATATTCATTGCGCTTTTTCAGCCAAGCCGGATGCCAAAATGGTATAATTCCGCATGATACAATCAAAACGTTTCCTCTCACTGATTATTTTGATCTCTCTGGTCCCTGCCATAAATGGATGCGCGTTATTTGTTAAAGCACCGGCGGTGCCGGGGCTTGAGCTGCGCTCAGCTGAAAATATCCTGTCATACATCTGGACAGATGACCTGAATTTTGAAGGACTCGAACAGGCCGCTTCAGAGTCAATCAGATACTATGAGGCGCTTCCTTTAACGAAGGCATTTCATTATGGCAGTTTGATCTATTCCCCGCAGGAAATGGCCGCAACACTGAGACTTTTTTTGACCTTAACCGGCAGTTATCATGGCAAGGAACTGAAGAAACAGTTAGGAGAAAAATTCCTGTTCTTTGAAAGTAAGAACTCCGAGGGGGAGGCATTTTTCACAGGGTACTATGAACCCGTGCTGGAAGGAAGTCCGGTGCCTGAAGGGGAATTCACCGCACCTCTCTATAAAACTCCTGATGACCTGATATCAGCCGACCTGGGACAGTTTTCTGAAAACTGGATAAACGAAACAATTGTGGGAAAACTGGAAGGAAAGAGGCTGGTCCCCTACGACAGCAGGGACGAGATTGTGTATGATAATTCCCTTCAGGAGCGGGTACAGCCGATTGCATACGTAAATGAAATCGAACTGTTTTTTCTCCAGATCCAGGGATCAGGACTGATTACGCTTACCGATGGCAGTCAAAAACGGGTGAATTACGCCCAGAAGAACGGGCATCCATACTATGCCATAGGGAAAGTACTGAAGGATAAAATCCCCGCTGATAAAATGTCTCTTCAGTCAATCAAGGAATACCTATATGCGCATCCTGAGGAAGTGAGAAAGATCCTGAGTCACAATCAGAGTTATACCTTTTTCCGTGAAATAGAAGAAGGCCCTCTCGGTAATATCGAAGTACCCCTTACCCCGGACCGTTCAATCGCAATGGACAGACGGATTGTCCCCGGGGGCGGACTGGCGTATATTGAAACCGAGATACCGCTTTTCGATAATGACCGGATAATAGCCTGGAAACCTGTCAGACGCTTTGTACTGGTTCAGGATACCGGGGGGGCAATTCGCGATCATGGGCGTGTTGACATTTTTTTTGGGAGAGGCAAAACAGCAGAGCTTACTGCAGGACATATGAAACAGAATGGTCGGGCCTTTCTCATTGTGGCCCGTAAGGAGTTTTTGTTATAGACGCAGAATAAGATCTGATTCAAGGCGCCGGCATTCAGTATGATCGTTCAGTATCCACTAAAAGATCGAGGATTAAACCAAAGAAACTTTCATCTGCCCGTTCATAATACCATCCCAGATGGACAAGGCAGTTTGAGCAGATACTGAAGCTCCAGCGAAAACCATTGAACCAGGTATGTTCAAGAGCAGGATCTCCATGAACGATACATCCCTCCGCAGAGGAAAAGCAGCCTATTTCATAGGCGAACCCTCCGGGATTGGTGAACGCATGCATGTGCCGGCCATTCACAGAGATAATGGATTCAGGCCGTGTGATCACATGTCTGCAGCCTTTGCATATGATCACATGCGCTTCATAAACACCGAATTTCTTTTCCCTCTTTATATTGATTGTCGAAGAAGGCTTTTCTTCCGCTGTCTTAAGAACAGGCACATGGTCGCACCGTTTCACAATTAAAATCTTCGGTCGCCTCCGATAATATCACCCAGTGATCCCAGAAGGGAACCTTCTCCCTTTCGCTGCCCCCCGGTCCGTGTTGCTGACGAGATGATCCGGTCAGCCATGCGGCTGAAGGGCAGGGACTGGAGCCATACCTTGCCGGGTCCTTTTACCTTTGCAAAAAAAAGACCTTCACCGCCAAAGATAGCGGTCTTTATTCCCCCCACAAATTGTATATCATACTGAACACTGGATTGAAGCGCTGCAAGACATCCGGTATCAATCTTCATGGTCTCCATTGGCATGAGCGTTTTTTCAATTATTGAACCGCCCGCGTGTACAAAGACACGGCCGTCTCCCTGCAGTCTCTGCAGAATAAATCCTTCCCCGCCGAAAAGTCCGACACCGAGTTTCTTCTGAAAGGCTATTCCTATGGAGACGCCCTTTGCAGCGCATAAAAATGCGTCTTTCTGACAGAGCAGATCCCCCTCGAGTTCAGAAAGGTCTAATGCGATGATTTTACCCGGGTAGGGCGCTCCGAATGAAACCCTCTGCTTGCCGCTGCCGGCATTTGTAAAGGCGGTCATGAACAGCGATTCCCCCGTTAATATCCTCTTGCCCGCACCGAATATTTTGCCCATGACACTGTTGGACTGCTCACTTCCGTCACCGAATATCGTCTGCATCCGTATGTCCCCATCCATATACATCATCGAACCGGCCTCGGCGATTGCAGTTTCATGCGGATCAAGCTCGATCTCTACAAACTGCATGTCATCGCCAAAAATCTCAAAATCAATATTGTGTGAAGAAATATCTTTTTCAGTCATTTCAGGGAGTTCACCAGTATCACAGGGGACGGACTACGAATTATATACCCCGCGTTTGTAACAAAGGGGATAACGATAAAAAGAAGATGTCCTGACTGCCTTTCCTGAGCCCGATCAGGAAAACTTGTCTGACCTGGGCCGATTGTCCTTTATCGTACTTATTATTTTTGCCCTCATCACTTCTGACATGCCATTCATGTTGTGCTTGACTGCACCGTGTCTGGCTATCTTTTTCATAAGCTCTTCTACGGTCTCAGCGCGGCCCTTCCAGTTGCATGAGCCGCCAAAGTCTTTACAATTAAATACCTTCAATACATTCCCCCTCCTTATACAATTTTCTACTGTCAAGTATAACATAGAGGAAAAACATGTCAAGATAAATAATGAATGAAGCGCACTGTATAAAGGAAGTTCCGGCTACTCCTTTAGCTGAAATTGCCGGTACGCGAAAGGAGATTCAGTCAGGGCTTAAGCGTTGAGGCATGAATTATTAGGTTATTTAATGTCTGTATCAATCATATTTAGTAGACAGGCGGACAGATTAATGATAATTAAATTAATAAGACGCTAAATACAATTTATTTAATATTGAGAGGTCTTCTATGGCGAAAAAGGAAAGTACAGTTTCAAAGAAGGCAAAGAGCGGGACGAAGAGCAGGAAGAAGCATTCCGTCAAAGGTACAGGGGAGGGCATGAAAAAGAGATACAGCAAGTCCAGACGCATTTGCAAGGTCACCTTCAGATTACCCAGAGAAGCAGCACCGGATGCAGAGTCTGTTACAATAGTCGGCGACTTCAATAAGTGGAACATTACTGAATCAAAGATGAAAAAACTTAAAAACGGTGACTTCACACTGACCCTGGAATTGCCCTGTGACAGGGAATACAGCTTCAGATACTTAATCGATTCCAACCGCTGGGAAAACGACTGGTTTGCCGACAAACACATCCCGGGGGATTCCGAAGTTGATAATTCAGTAGTAGTCGTTTAGTAACAGCTATTTTTTATATGCCGTATCATGTCGGCATGGCTTACATATTGTAAATTTCTTAAACAACACATTATGAATTTCATCAAGCCGATTATGCCTAATGTGTTTATGTTACAGGCGCTTAGATCTTGCATAACATCTGGCATATTTATTGCGAATTAAGACATATCCATTCTCTGGAACGTCTTCACTATCAGGAAATTGTATGTTAAGAAACTATTCATTGATATTACTATCATTTTTTGTTTTTTCGGGATGTGCAATGACATCGCACTATACCGGTGCTGTATCCATGGATGATAAATCTTCCATTCAGCATAACGAGTCCGGGAATGACTACTTCTTAAAAGGACTCTATGATCTTGCAATTATCGAGTATCAAAAGGCAATTACCAAACGTCCCCTCTATGCAAAGGCCCACAGCAATCTGGGCTATGCATTTTTCAAGAAAATGTACTATGACCGGGCAATTACCGAATTCAGCAGGGCAATAGACATTGACCCCCGGTACGCAAAAGCCTATAACAACCGTGGACTCGTATACTTTGCAAAAGGGGAATACGACCGCGCAATCCATGATTACAATAAAGCTATTGAGATAGACCCGCAACTTGCCAAACCCTATGATAACAGGGGGGCTGCTTACATGCTGACAGGCGATGAGGATAAAGCCTGTTCCGATTTCATGCGTGCCTGTGAACTGGGTGAATGTTCAACCATTGATATGCTGCAGGACAATGGTTTTTGCAACCTTATTTACCTGGCATGATATATCATTCTTAATATTTCAGCTTGCTGTTATTTTTAAAATTGCTTCCGCTGCAATCTCTCCCACTCTTTTCTTATTCAATTCTCCGTGCTCGTAGCAGTAGATACTACTGTCATCATTTTTTATCTGTTCCAGTTTCTGCGCGGCCCCCACAGCACCTAATTCTCCCAGTGCAAATGCTGCATAACCGCGTACAGTATTATCTTCAGACTGCAGGTAAGGAAGGACCACAGGTATGGCATATCCGACTGTCTCGTTATTGATCCTTCCCATCCTTCCTATTGCCCAGAGTACGCCGGAACGGAGCATCTTCTCCTCATGAAATGAAACAATGACCGGGGCCACATCAGCAAACAACACCCTGTTGTTTCTTACAATTTCTCCGAGCATTTCGGGACAGCTCCATCCGATACCGCCAGACTCATCCCTTATCATCCACAGGAGCCGCCCGACAATATTTCTCACTGTTTCAGGGTCGGTCCTGGCCGTTTCCCGCGATACGACTCCCATGGCCTCAATTGCACGCCAGGACATGCTTTTTGTCTTATCATACGAGAGCGTTATAAGAATGCTGGTGAGTTTATGGCTTGAAGGGGAGAGCTGGATCAAGTCCTCATAGGATTTCCTGTCCAGACATCTGATTACTTCTTTTTTAAGGGGGAGCACTATTCCGGGTTTCCGTTTTTGCTGTAGTAGACGAGTTCAATATGGGGCATTCTCTCCTTAAATGCAACACCTACACAGTCTGTCTCACACTCAGAGCACTGACCCACACAACGTATAACAACTTTATTGTCATGTATTTCGACCAGCTCTGCATAGCTGTTATGGGCTTCAAGGAGCCAGTTAAGATTGTGCAGGACTTCATGAACCTGTTTTTCGATTTCGTCCATAGAGTTCCCTAATTGTACAATATAAATTGTCTCATACCTTACTGGCCTGAACTCAGGGTTTACGTCAGAACACTACGGGCTCTCTGACGGCCCTTTACTGAAGGCATGCATTTATAGTAACAATTAACGCTCAGAGAAAGAAAGTCCGCGCATGTACTCCTTGCTCACTCTATTTGAGAACCTATTTAATAGTGCTGTGATATTCTTTGACCTTTCTTGCAAATTCCCTTGCAAACTCGAAACATTTCTCCTCATCATCGAGGGATGGTTTATAAAGGGTCTGCACTCCGGGTTCAACGGTTTCCAGCTTCATCCTGTGAAATTCCTCATAGGCTTCTTTTACCGCACCACCTCCCCATCCGTAGCTCCCAAAGGCCCCCATGATCCGGTTCTTTGGACGCAGCCCCCGGAGATGGGTAAGGAATTCGGCAACCGAGGGGAAGAGAATATTATTAAGGGTAGGGCTCCCTATGAGAGTTCCCCGTGACTTCCAGAATTCTTTTATGGCAGCACTCATTGGTGATGCACGCAATTTAATGACCTTGCATTCAACCCCCTCCTCCTTTATGCCCTGCATTAAAGGAATGGTCATGCGTTCCGTACTGTGCCACATGGTATCGTAAATTATTGCCACCCTTAAGTCCGCTTTTCCTCCGGCAAGATCGAGGTATTGCTGTACTATGCTTCCCGGGTCCTTTCGCCAGATAATTCCGTGATCAGGCGCAATCATGTCTATTTCAAGGCCCAGTTTCTGCACTTCGGCAAGCTTTGACTTGATGAGCGGCCCAAAGGGCATAAGGATATTCGCATAATAATCAATCACCGCATCATCAAGCTCTGCAAGGGATGCGCACTCGACAAATTCGTCATCATACCGGGAAGAGCTCGCAATGTGCTGACCGAATGCATCCTGTGAAATGAGCAGCCTGGCTTCTTTCACATAGGTCATCATGGAATCGGGCCAGTGAAGCATCGGTGTTTCCAGAAACGTGAGCGTATATTTGCCTGTACTGATGGAATCTCCTGTTTTAACAATTTTTATATTCCATTTTGATGTATCAAAATGCCTCTCCAGCCCTTTCTGCCCTTTATTCGTAATATAGATCGTGGCATCAGGCACAATGGACATGATTTTATCAACACTGCTTGCATGGTCGGGCTCTATATGGTTAATAACCAGATTGACAATTCTGGAAGGATCGGTAATGCTTTCTATGTTCTTTACGGTGTGTTGTGCAAAGTCTGCCTTAACGGTGTCCACCAGTGTTATCTGCTCATCCAGAATAAGGTAGTTGTTATAGGTTGTCCCGCGCGGCGTTACATACCCATGAAAATCTCTGATTGCCCAGTCAATTGCGCCTACCCAGTATATATCAGGCTTGATTTCAACAACTTTCACATTTACCTCCAATTTTTTAAAGTTAACAGGGCCGGTGAGAGAATTTTGATCCTGTCAGAATAAATGTATTCGTGGAAAGGGCGATGTGCCCGGATCATTAATGTACTCTAACGGCTTTTTAGTAAGATTGTAACAGTATAAAAAGAAGCTTGCAAGAGAGGCTTTTCATAAGATTAATTATTTTTATACCATGGAACAGAAATGATATGAGATGCGCCATTAAAATATTCTTTTATAACAATAACTCATGTATTATACTTTACGTATGGAAAAGGGCAGGGTACATTTGATTATATCGGGCTATGTCCAGGGTGTTTTTTATCGCGCGAGCACCCGTGATGCTGCCCTGAAACTCGGATTAAAGGGATGGGTGAAGAATCTTCCTGATGGCAATGTTGAAGCAGTTTTTGAAGGCCCCATGGATCAACTTCAAAAGGCCGTCGCATGGTGTCAAAAAGGCCCGCCAGGCGCAAAAGTCATTGAAATTGATGAAAAATGGGACGATTACATCGGGGATTTTAAAGGTTTTGACATAAGATACAGCTATTAATATACTTTAAATTAAATTAATTAACCCCCTGTATTAATTATATTTAAATAACAGCAAGCTACACTGCCCTCATGCTCCTTCTCTTGCTGTCCGCCATTCTTATTTATTGACAAGAGCCTGTTTACGAAGGGATAATATCACATGTTTGACACAGTACCGGGAACGGTTAATGCAAAACAGGGCATAGATGAACAATCCGCCCTCGCTTTAACACAGCGAAGAGGTGCTGACCTTTATAATCTCTTTGCATCGGCAAATAAGGTCAGAGAAAATTTCAGGGGGAAGAGAGTTGACTTATGTTCAATCGTCAACGCCAAGTCAGGTGCCTGCCCTGAGGACTGCTCTTTTTGCGCTCAGTCCTCGCACAGTAAAACAAATGCAAATGTGTATCCTCTTTTAAACAAAGAAAATATAATACAGGCAGCGCGTTCGGCGAAAAAGCACGGGGTCAAGCGGTTTTGTATAGTCACCAGCGGCAAAAAACCATCAAAAAAGGATCTTCATACCATAGCCACCTTTATCACGGAACTGAGAAAGCAGGAACTCCTGCCCTGTGCCACTCTCGGCATGCTAGACAGTGAACAATTAAAGCAGCTCAAGGATGCGGGTCTCAACCGATATCATCACAATCTTGAAACCTCGGAGTCCTTTTTCAGTGAAATCTGTACGACCCATACATACAAAGACAAAATAACAACAATCGAGTCTGCCATGAATCTTGGCCTTTCAGTATGCAGCGGGGGGATTTTCGGTCTGGGGGAATCATGGGAAGACCGCATTGCAATGGCCTTTGCATTAAAAGACCTTGGGGTAGATTCTGTGCCCGTTAATTTTTTTACTCCCATAAAAGGGACCCCGTTAGGTAACAGGGATGTGCTGAGCCCTCAGGAAGCTTTGCACATTATTGCCCTCTACAGACTTATTCTTCCCAAATGCGAGATCAGGGTATGTGGAGGAAGACCGTCAACACTGCGGGACCTCCAGTCACATATCTTTTCAGCCGGGGCAGACGGGCTCCTCCTTGGAAACTATCTTACAACACAGGGAAGGGAGCCGCAGGATGATGTGACCATGATCAGAGATATGGGGTTAGAAATATAATGCCGCCGGGACGGCAGTACAGCATACGGATGAGGTCGGCAAAAAAAGGTGTCCATGTATCCGGGGCGGAGGGTATTTTTGATAAAAATGACGTCAGCACTATTGTCAAAGAATTTACGCAGAGGGCCTTTATTCACGACAAGGGTGCAGCAGATGAAATCCGTCTTACCATTGAAGAATTAAAGGAAAGGCCTAAAAGAATATCTTCACTGCCGCTGTACACGTTGAATACAAGAAATGCCGAAGGGGCCAAAAAGGCCGTTCTGAAAATACTTACATCCTTAGGAATAACGGAAAGGGCGGTTGAGGAAGCATTTAAGGCCCTTTATGTCGGGATCAGCATGCGAGGCGCGATGTTAATGGACATTGAGGGGGTCAGGCTGGAACCGGACCTGCTGCGGGGAGTAAGGGTTACACGGATGGGAATATCAAAAAGAGCTGCAACAGACCTTTCCAGAAAACTGGGACGGCTTGGATTGAATAACAATACAGTCAGGGAGGCCCTGATTCTTGCCAGCAAGGTCCATAAATACCGCATGGTCCTGGGGGAATTATGTATCTCTGATGACCCTTATTATACCACGGGATATATTGCGACGCGCGCTCACGGCTACATACGGCTTCCGCGTATTAAGAAAAGAGGGGTGCCCTACGGAGGGAGGGCCTTTTTTATAACAGGAGGAGAGGTAAAAGAACTTATCAGATATCTCCAGAGGACCCCTGTAATAATTAATTCGATAAAACCCTGTGAAGGCGTTGTGCAATTAAAGGATGTTCTTAATCGCAGGTCCCGCCGTTAATGGCCTTACTGAAAACAATACGCTCGTGTGCACAGAGTGCATACTTCTAACTGTCTGTTTCTGACAGGAACACAGCGAAATCGTGCCCCGGGTCGTAAAAAATGTGCCCATCGGCTAAAATAAGGAGACATTGCTCATAGTCGTATAAGCCCTTTGCTTAATTGTTCTCTAATCAGTATGACGCCTATCGGCCACGCATCAGTCTCCTATATTACAGGCACTTCCTGTAAAAAGATCTCTCTTCCCCTTATCATATTCGGAGGGGTGCTGCCGGACATTGATTTTCTTTTTATTTTTTTTGACTGGTTCAATCAGGTCCACAGGGTAATTTCTCATAATGTGTTTTTTATCATTGCAGTATCTGTTTTGTTTTCTTTTTTTGCAGGAAAAAACAAAAAACTGACTATGGGAATCAGCCTCTTTCTGGGAGGGTTCCTGCATCTGCTCATTGACGCATGCATGGACAACAATCCGACAAATGGAACAGGAATAGCATTGATGTGGCCCGTTAGTGATGCATTTTTCTCTCCCTTCAATCTTCTTCATCCGTCATCAAATACCGCGGGGTGGAGTCAGCCGTCGAGGATGATAATGACATTAGTCCCGGGCATGCTCTATGAAATCCCCTTTTACATAGTTTCATTATTCCTGTTTTGTAAAAGAAAGCAAAAACATTCTCCTGTAGCAGCATGAAGTAAGCATACCTTCAGTCGGCGGCAGGGGAGTAATGTCTGTGAAAAGAAGCGTTGGGGGCAATACACTTGTGACGTAAAACCGGAGACAATGAAGAATACGCCACATGAATTTCTGTTTACAAGCCTGCATGAAATAATTTATTATTATACGTACTCAGTGAATCATTATCTGAACCAGTAATGAAATGAGACCCTGTTTATTATCATTTATAACGGCAATTATCTTTATTTGTATCTCTCCCGATGCACAAAGTGATAACATTCCGGGGGGTGAGGTTCAGGCCGATTATCTGCTTGTTGAAAAGTCATCCAAACGGCTCACACTTTTTTCTAAAGACATTCCGATTAGAACCTATGATATAGCACTTGGCCGTAACCCTAAAGGGCCGAAGCTTCTTGAAGGCGACATGAGGACACCCGAAGGCCGCTATATCATTGACGCCCGTAATCCTGACAGCAAGTATCATTTATCGTTGCACATATCCTATCCAAATGAAATAGACAGACAAATTACCACTCTGGCAGGAGTAGCACCGGGAGGAAGCATTATGATTCACGGAACAGGCGAGACATACGCCTGGATGGGTAAATTTCATGACGTCATAGACTGGACTGACGGGTGCATTGCAGTTACCAATGATGAGATTGAAGAAATATGGCAGCTCGTTCCGGACGGCACTCCCATAGACATTCGACCCTGATCCTGTGCTGAATGGACGTATTTATGAACAACGCGAAAAAGGTCTCTGATTTTCTCCTTTTATCACATAAGAACGATGAGGGGTATCTGTCACAAGCCGTGAATAACGTTCATTTATTTATTGACTTTTAAGATTGTAACATGCCATTATACAAAGTAAGTTATGGAAGTTTTTGTTTGCAGTAAAGGCCACAAAGACTTTGAACTTTGTGGCCTTTTTTAATAGATCAAGGTCATTATCAGACTTTAGTTTTATTCATGTAAGGAGGTAGGTGCAGTGGCAGAAGGAAAAGTAAAGTGGTTTAATGAATCCAAGGGATTCGGATTTATTACATCCGAGGACAATGTCGATGTATTTGTACATTATTCTTCAATCGAGGGAAACGGGTTCAAGACCCTTGTTGAGGGCGATAATGTAAGCTTTGAAATCGAACAGGGCCCGAAGGGTCCCAAAGCCATTAATGTTAACAAACTTTAATGATGAGCAGGAATGACGTTTAGTAAAATCCCTCTGCGGCTGCAGAGGGATTTTCTATTTCCTTGACAAAGCTCCGGGATTTCTTTAACATCTTCAATACAATTCAGACTGTAATCTGACGTGTCTGAAATATATAAAAGGCGCGTAGCTCAGGGGGAGAGCGCTTCCTTGACACGGAAGAGGTCGGCGGTTCGATACCGCCCGTGCCTACCATGATAAATAAAGGGGTTAGCCGGCACCGGTTAGCTCCTTTTTGATCGAGTACGACGTATTACTCTTTTGACAGGGAATATGATGAATGAACATAATAGACACATAACCCAACCATCATTTGCATACCATACAGGAAAATCACCTCAGTTTTAAAAAACGACAGCAGAATCACACTCCACATTCCTGCAACAGGCACAATAAAAGTTTTGCTATGATATGTATTGCCAAGAATCCATATTATGGAAATCAGAACAGACCCTGCAATAAAGACAGCCACTCTTATGTATATGTTCATGGAGAGAAAACCAATAGTGTATATTGGTTGATATATTACAGAACTGACAGATAACAATATACATAAAGCTGTTAACCACCAACTGTTTAAAGATGTGTTTTGGCCGAACCGGAAGAAATTTCTTGAGGCTGCAAGTGCAGCAAATAGAAAAAGTGCTGCTGCAAACCAGTCCGTCAGATGACCTGACTGTCCTGCCGGAAGATTGCTTGGTAATGATGAAAAATATACAAAGACCGGAACAAACACAAGACCCAAATATAATATGGGAACACGCAGAAGACAAATCGATTCGAACACATAAACATCGTTGCTGTTTTTTGGAGCAAAAAGCCCCCCGGAGTTTTTCATGCATACGTTTAAAAGAATGAGCATTCCCAGGAGTTCAGTCCCTTCTTCAATTGCCGATCGTAAATTATATAATGAGCCCCACTCATAACTGTGCTCAATGAATTCCTGAAGCGCTACCGTCCCAAACAATAAAAACCCTGCGATGATATACAGCAAATTTGTCCGCTCTTCCTTAACTGACCACAATGAAAATAACGCATAAGCCATCATGCCGGTCAGAACGATTGCAAAGGGAAGG
>JBFKMY010000018.1:0-14951 GCA_041629615.1 Thermodesulfovibrionia bacterium
ACACAGAGAACAGAGAGGATGGTCGTGAGAAAGAGAAACAAGATGCTGATCCCGTCAATTCCCATAAAATACTGTATTCCCCACGACGGGATCCACTCACTCTTTTCTACAAACTGCATTTTATAGGTGCTTTTGTCAAAATGTTTTAAGAGGGGCAAAGACACGATGAACGTCATGACAGTAAACAGGAGGGCGGTCCATCTGATGGCACCCGCATTTCTCATGAACAGAAGAAGTACGGCGCCTATGACAGGCAGGAATACCGTCCAACTGAGTATCGAGTAGCTAAGCTGATTGTAAATTACATCTTCCATTATAGTTATTTCTTTCCGCCACAGACCCTTACCGGATGACCCTGTTGTCTTTTAATACTCCCTTTTCCATGCCGGCTTGTCCATGTCAGTGGCCCATGTTAATTTATTTCAGGAAAATCCATATCCCGACTATACACACTGTCCCTATTGCCATAACAAGGGCATAATGAGAAAGCATCCCGGTCTGGACTTCTCTCAATCTTTTGCTGAATGCACCGATCAAATGAGGGACCCCGTTGACGATCCCTTCTATAACATACGTATCAAATGCAAGAATTATTCTGTCCGAGGCCTTAAGCACCGGCTGAACAATGGTCCTGCTGTAGAGTTCATCTATATAATATTTGTTAAACAACAGCGTATAGACCGGCTGGAACATGGCCCCCAGTTTCTGCGGCAGCTCCTTCCTTTTTAAATACATCGTATATGCGACAATCCAGCCGGCCACAGCTACAAGGATCGATGCCCCCATAACAAAGAATTCCTGGGCATGCGTACCGTGCCCTTCGGGATGTCCAAGCACAGGTGCAAGAAATTCCCCGATCCTGTCGCCGTGCTCCAGAAAGAGCGGGGGAATCCCAACATATCCTGCAAATACCGCTCCGAAGGCAAGGAACATCAGCGGGACGGTCACTACCGGCGGTGATTCATGGAGATGATGCTCCTGATCATCGGTCCCCCGGAATGTGCCGTGGAATGTAAGGTATATCAGTCTCCAGGAATAGAACGCTGTCAGGAGGGCCGCAACAGTCCCGAGCAGCCAGAGGAACCTCCCGAGGTCTCCTCCAAGATATGCCCTCCACAGTATCTCATCCTTACTGAAGAAGCCAGAAAAGAAGGGGATGCCGGTGATACTGAGCGTTGCCAGAATGAATACTTTGTACGTTATCGGCATATATTTTCTGAGTCCTCCCATTTTCTGCATGTTCTGTTCATCATCATGTTTGGCATGATGAAGGGCATGAATAACACTGCCTGAACCGAGAAAGAGCAGGGCCTTGAAATAGGCATGGGTATAGAGATGGAAGATCCCGGCAGAATACGCCCCGACGCCAAGGGCCAGAAACATATATCCGAGCTGGCTCACCGTGGAATAGGCGATAACACGTTTTATATCGTTTTGAACGAGCGCAATTGTGGCAGCAAAAAGAGCAGTCACCCCTCCCACCACGGCCACGGTATTCATGGCAACTTCGGAGAGATTAAAAAGAGGATTGCAGCGGGCAACCATAAACACTCCGGCCGTGACCATTGTAGCAGCGTGGATTAAAGCAGAAACAGGCGTGGGGCCTTCCATCGCATCCGGGAGCCATACATGGAGCGGCAGCTGTGCTGATTTTCCGACGGCACCGCAGAAAAGCAGGAGACATATGAGCGTGATCAGATCTACGTCATATCCGAACAGATGTATAGTCTGTCCTGCAATACTTCCCGCCTCACTGAAGACCGTCATGAATTCAACACTCCCGAAGGTAAGGAAAATAAGTATCACACCGAGGCCGAAACCAAAATCTCCGAACCTGTTCACAATAAACGCCTTCTTCCCGGCATCTCCCGCCGACTTCTTGTGGAACCAGAACCCTATAAGGAAGTACGAACAGAGACCAACAGCTTCCCACCCGAAATACATCACCAGAAAGTTATTGCCCATGACTAGCATAAGCATTGAAAACACAAAAAGGCTGAGATAGGCAAAGAAACGGTAGTACCCGCCGTCACCATGCATATATCCGATAGAGTAAACAAAAATAAGCGTGCTGATGGATGTGACAACTATAAGCATTATTGCTGAAAGCTGGTCTATCAGGAACCCTACGGAAACATTAAAATCACCGGACACGATCCAGCTGTACAGGTTCACATTTACCTCATGCCCGCCCAATACATCAAAAAAAGCGCTCACTGCAAGGACAAATGAACCTGCAACCGCGGGCACCGCCACCCAGTGCGCCCTGTCCTTAATGAAATTACGGCCGAATATAATATTGATGAGAAACGATAAAAACGGCAGTAAGGGTATTAATATATATTTCAGCATCTTATCTCCGCAGGGGCGTAGGGCAATACGCCCTTACCATTTAAATTGCTTCATCCCTTTAATAAATGTATCTCGTCCACCTTGATCGTTGGATTATTTTTATAATATGCAATTATTATCGCCAGACCGATCGCTGCCTCGGCAGCTGCTACGGTAATTACGAAAAAGACCAGTATCTGCCCGTTCATTGACTGCAGGTAATGGCTGAACGCCACAAGGCTGATGTTCACGGAATTCAGCATGAGCTCTATGGATATGAAAATAATGAGCAGATTGCGCCTCGCAAGGAAACCAAAAACACCTATGCTGAACATCACCGCACTTAAAACGATATACCAGCTTAACGGAACCAATTAAAACCTCCTGATATTTTGCACCATGCCTGATCCTCTCTGTTCCTGCTCCCGGCATTCCCGGGCTATTGCCTGCTGTTGTCCGGGCGGCCTGCAGGATTCGGCTGCCTCATGTTATTCAATCTTTTTCTTTGCCAGTACTACCGCTCCTATAATGGCGACCAGAAGCACGATAGAAGCTATTTCAAAGGGCAAAAGATATTGCGTATACAATACCTTACCGATGCTCATTATATGGCCTTCTGATTTTACCGCCTCAATCGAGTACTTCCCCAGAGGAGGAATCACGGTGATTTTTCCGAGTATCACTATAAAAAATATGACCAGAACCGCACCGATCCCCGCAGCCAAAGGCCACTGACCCTGATATTTCTTCACTGTCTCTTCTTTTTTCAGATTAAGCATCATGATGACAAACAGAAATAACACGAGGATTGCCCCCGCATAGACTATTATCTGTACAGCAGCCAGGAACTCGGCATTCAAAAAAAGGTACAGGGCTGCAATATGAATAAAAAGGACGAGCATCCACAGGATACTGTGCACAGGGTTTTTCCTCGTTACCACAACCGCAGACAGGACTGTCATGGCTCCGGCTAAATATAAAAACACTACCTGCGATAAAGTCATGAGGTCTTCCCCCCGGGAACTTCAGTTTTGATCGGCACGCCATTGCCAAAATCAACCGCCTTCGGTCTCCAGAACTTTTTCAGATATTCAGTCCCCTTTGCCCCTTCCATAAATGTATCCCAGTTCTGCAGAAGACGTTCTTTTGTATAATAGAACTCTTTCCTCGTATACCCGGAATACTCATAGTGAGGCGTGAGCACGACCGCTCCGTAGGGACACGCCTCAACGCAGAGTGCGCAAAAGACACATCGCAGTACATCAACCTCATACCTGTCCACAACCTTTTTATGGTCATCTCCCTCACTTGTGTAAATGTGTATGCACTGGGAAGGGCACATGGCGGCACACAGGCCGCACCCAACACACCGTTCCTTCCCTGTTTCCGTGTCCCTGACGAGGGCATGGAGCCCCCGTGATCCCGGAAAGGGTTCTCTCTTTTCTGTCGGATACTGCCGTGTAACGGGGGGGGAAACAAAATGTTTCAGCGTAAGGGCAAGCCCCTTCAGTATCTCAATGAAAAAAACCTTTTTTACAAATTCACTCGCTGTCACACTGTCCCTTTCGTCCATGCACCCATTTTTTCATAAAAGTTTTATCAGCGCCGTCAACACAATATTTGCCAGCGACAGAGGGATCAAAATCTTCCAGCCGAGGCTCATCAGCTGGTCATATCTGTACCTTGGCAGCGTTGACCTGATCCAGAAGTAGAGAAAGACAAAGGCATACACTTTCAGTATCAGCCACAGGATTCCGGGAACATGAGAAAAAAACCAGAAATCAGGTCCGTCCCATCCCCCTAAAAAACAGACAGATGCAAGGGCTGACATGATAAATACGCCTGCGTATTCAGCCATGAAAAACAAGGCCCAGCGCATGCCGCTGTATTCAGTAGCAAATCCTGAAACAAGCTCTGCTTCGGCCTCGGGCAAATCAAAGGGCACCCTGTTCGTTTCTGCA
This sequence comes from Thermodesulfovibrionia bacterium, assembly GCA_041629615.1. Classification (GTDB taxonomy): domain Bacteria; phylum Nitrospirota; class Thermodesulfovibrionia; order UBA6902; family UBA6902; genus JBFKMY01. The sequence continues at coordinate 4,293 of JBFKMY010000018.1, forward strand.
AGGGCTGAAATGAAAAATACAACAAAGGCAATAAACTGCGGTATGATAAACCATTGCCCCGCCTGTGCGTTCACAATGTCTCCGAGGTCAGCACTGCCGGCCATCATCATTACCCCCACAAGGCTCAGCCCCATCGAAATTTCATAGCTTATCACCTGCGCTGATGCCCTCAACCCGCCAAGGAAGGAATATTTGGAATTGGATGCCCACCCTCCGAGGATGACGCTGTACGCGCCTATTGAGGAGAGCGCCAGTATATAGAGAATTCCTATATTAAGATCGGCAATCGCAAAGGTCTTCCAGAGGGGTATTACCGCGAGAGAGGACACCCCTGCAATCACCCCGATAATCGGGGCAATATAAAACACCGGCTTGTCGGCCTGCGCGGGGATTATATCTTCCTTAAAAAACAGTTTTACTGAATCTGCAATCGGCTGCAGGATGCCGTGCCATCCTACCCTCATGGGGCCGAGCCTTGACTGCATATGACCGATCGTCTTGCGCTCAAAATACTGTATATACATAACATGAAGCAGAAAGACCGCAATAACGATAATCGACAGTATAAAATCAATTAAACCCATGTTCTCAGTCCTATAGTTTCTTCAAGGTTACTTCACACCCCTCTATGCCGGGGGCCTTTGTCACAGGATCAAGGGAGTATGTCAACAGACTGAATACCCCTTTCCCTTCAAAATTATTACTGAACAGGACTTTATTATTGTCCTTTATCGAATCATCAATTGCGACCGGCACTTCGCTGCTGCCCTTTGACGTTGAAATCCGGACCCTGTCCCCATCCTGCACTCCCAGCTTCGCAGCTGCAGCACCGTTGATTTTAAGTAAAGGTTCCGGACAGATTTTTATGAGCGCCTGCGCCTTTCTTGAAAGGGTCCCGGAATGGAAAAGCGGCCTCTCGAGCGCAATATAAAAATCCGCATCGTAATCACGTACTGCATCATCCATGGGCGGCAGCTCGTGGATTTCGCCCCTCAACGGTTCACCGTGATAGGGCCACAGGCTGTTTCCCTTTTTGATTTCCCTGTATGTCAGGTCCCTGTACAGAGGAGAGACGTTCGCAATTTCATTCATAATATCTTCCGTATCCGCATAGTCCATGGGATATCCCATCTTACTGGAAACCTCTGATATGATTTTCCAGTCTTCCATCCCGGACATGGCATTTACGGCCTTTTGCTGAAGCTGGATCCTTCGTTCAAGGTTCGTATAGGTGCCGGACTTCTCGGTCCAGCCAAGGGCGGGCAGTACAACATCAGCCATGGCAGCTGTTTCCGAGAGGAATATGTCCTGGACAACAAGAAAATCAAGAGACTGCAGAGCTTCTTTTACCGAGGGGCCGTCCGGGAGATTAAATACCGGATTATCTCCCATTATATAGAGGGCTTTGATACTCCTGTTTCTGGCACCTTCAATTATTTCAAACAGGGTCTTTCCATCTTCGTCCGGGATGCGGCCTCCCCACTCGGCTTCAAATTTACTCTTGAAATCATGAATGTCCAGCGGCCTCCCTCCCGGGAGCATCTCCGGTACGCACCCGGCATCAATAAGCCCCTGGTCATTGGGTTTCTCGGACAGGAGATAGAGCCGGGCTTCAAGTAAATAGGTGAGGCCCGCGACCGCAAATATGGCGCGGTGTCCGTTGCTCCGCTGGACCAGGTCCATGCCGAACACAATGGCAGTGGAGGAGCTGTCCATAAGTGCATACTTAAGTTCCCTGTACCCTTCAACGTCCATCATACCTGAATATTTATCAGCGAGTGCACGGATACCCTGGTCCACATCAAGTTTTTCTCCGCGAACACCCTTCACATTGGATATGCTTACCAGCAGTTCCTCAAGAAGGACCACTTCCTTGAAAACAGGAGGCACAACCTGATAGTTCACGTATCTTTCAAGCCCCTTTGCATTGCCGAGGACAAATATTTTTGCTCCCCGCCTTGAGGCTTCCCTGATGGAAAGCCCCAGAATGGGATTGACCGCAGAAGGATCGCCGCCAAGGACAAATATTACTTCCGCATTTTTCAGCCCCTCTATCATATTTGCGGTTATCCCCTGGCCCAGGAGTTCTTCGAAGTATTTCTGCGCCGCCGCGTAGCCGGTCCGTGAAAGGGAGTCGACATTGTTCGAGCCACAGGCCATCCGCATAAACTTCTGAAAGACATAATTGTCTTCATTTGAACACCGGGGAGATGCAATCCCGGCAATAGAGGAGCCGCCCTCTTTTTTCCTGGTTGCCGACAATGTATCAGCCACAAGCTCCAGGGCCTCGCTCCATGTGCTCTGCTCAAGGCTGCCGTTTCTCCTCACAAGCGGCACCGTCAGCCTGTCCTGACTGTTTATATACTCGTAGCCAAACCGGCCCCGTGCGCAGAGGAGCCCCTTATTTACGCCGCGTCCAATTCCCGGAATTACCCTTTTGATGGCATCATCCCGCACCTGCACAACAAGCGAACACCCGACGCCGCAGAATGAACAGACAGTTTCCACCTCTTTATCTACCTGCCACGGCCTGAAACTGTGCATATACAAACGGCTCAGGATGGCACCGACAGGACACACCGTGAGGCAGTTGCCGCAGTACTCGCAATTAAACGAGTCAGCGGAAAAGGGCTCCATCCGTGAATGATAGGCCCTTCCCATGATCGCAATGGCAGAGGCACCCTGGGTTTCAGTACACATTCGTACACACCGCGTACACACAACACATCGCTCCATGTTCCGGGCGAATATCTGGTCCTTGTGGCTTTCGGGGACCTTCCTTTTTTCTTCCTTGTATCTGCCGACCGTCGGGCCGTATTTATTAACGAGGTCCTGCAGCTCGCATTCTCCCGCCTTGTCGCAGTAGGGGCAATCCAGCGGATGATTAATAAGCAGCAGTTCAAGAATCCCTCGCCTGACTCTGGAAATAGCCTCCGATTCAGTATTCACGACCATGCCGTCCGCAGCCATCAGGGTACACGCGGTCTGCAATTTCGGCATCCTCTCCACCTCGACCACACAGAGCCTGCAACCGCCGTAGGGTTTAAGGGCCTCATGATAACACAGCGTCGGGATGGTTATTCCCGCCTGCCGGGCAGCTTCAAGTACGCTCAACGGCTTATCCAGCGTTACTTCTTTTTCATTAATCGTAAGTGTTATCATAGTCTTTGCACCCGCAGCGGACATCTACCGGCTCACTGTGCATTTCTTGTTATTAATATGATCTTCAAATTCGTTTTTAAAGTGTTTTATCATTCCCAGTACCACCCCTGCCGCACCGTCGCCAAGGGGGCAAAAGGTCTTTCCCGTCATAATCGCTGCAACATCTGAGAGAAGTTCGATGTCACCCTCTCTTCCTTTCCCCTGTTCGATGCGCTCAAGGATCTTCCTGAGCCAGTCTGTGCCCTCCCTGCAGGGGACACACTTGCCGCAGGACTCATGCTCAAAAAACTTGAGCGCCCTGTGCGCCACCTTCACCATACAGACCGTATCATCCATGACTATTACCGCCCCGGAGCCGAGCATACTCCCGGCCTTGGGCATTGCCACAAAATCCATGGCGCAGTCTATACTGTCTGCCGGGAGGACAGGCGTGGAAATACCGCCGGGAATGACCGCCTTTAACGTGCCGTCGTTCCTGATACCTCCGGCATGGGTATAAATGATATCTTTAAGGCGGGTGCCCATCGGCAGTTCATACACGCCGGGGTTTTTAACATGACCGCTTACGGAGAAAAGCTTCGGGCCGGGGCATTCACTGCTGCCTATCCGTGAATAGGCCTCTCCGCCAATTTCGATGATATACGGCATATTGGAAAGGGTCTCCACATTATTAACAATCGTAGGCATACTCCATGCCCCGACATTTACCGGAAAGGGGGGTTTGTTTCTGGGCTGACCCTTCTTGCCTTCTATGGATTCAATCAGGGCCGTTTCCTCTCCGCAGATATACGCTCCCGCGCCCTGGTGAACAGCAAGATGAAAGGTCACCCCCCTGCCGTTGATATTTTCTCCGAGATAATGTGCTTCATATGCCTGCCTGATGGCTGCATTCAAAATATCTCTGGCATCGGGATATTCGCCCCGGAGGTATATATAACCGTATTCAGACCCGAGGGCATACCCTGATATCACCATGCCTTCTATTAACAAATGCGGGTTCTTTTCAAGGATAGGCCTGTCCTTAAAGGTGCCGGGCTCCCCTTCATCAGCATTGCATATCAGATATTTGGGGAATTTCGGGTCAGCCATTGCAAAACTCCACTTCATTCCCGTGGGAAAACCTGCTCCGCCTCTTCCCCTGAGCCCGGATTTTTTGACTTCCTCCACGATGTCTTTGGGATCGCGTTCCAGAGCTCTGGATAAATTTTGATACCCCCCCGCTTTCATGTACTCCTTAATGTCAGCGGAACCGGGGTTTTCTATGTTCTTCAGAAGAAATTTTTCCATACCGTATTGTGACGTTCATGCGGCCCGGTGTTCCGGAATGAAAGTGATAACACCCCATCTTCACCCGGACCCCTCGAATCCTTATTTATATTTCTGGAGTATCTCTTCCAGCCTCTTTTCCGAAAGATTTTCGTGAAAATCCGTATTAACAAGCATCGCGGGTGCAGTACCGCATGCTCCTATGCACTCCATTATAACAAGGGAAAACCTGCCGTCCGCGCTCATACCATCAGGGTGCACCCCGTACTTTGTCCTGAGCATATCAACCAGTGTTTCCGCACCAAGAATCATGCATGATACATTGGTACAGAGCTGAATAAGGTGCCTTCCCACCGGTTTGTGTTTATACATTGCATAAAAGGATGCCGTGCCCCTGACCATGGCCTCGGGAACATTCAGGGCCCTTGACACACTCTCCATGGCTTCATGGCTCAACCAGCCGAACTCCCGCTGGGCAACATACAATGAAGGCAGAAGGGCGCTCTTCCGGTCAGGATATCTGGTTTTTATCTCTTCAATCTCTTTTAATACGGTCTCGTTAAACATACTATTTATGCCTGTCTTTCACCGTCGTCGACTATCAGCGTCTTATCTGTCGCATTCTCCAAGGACAATATCTATGCTTCCTATATTGGCGATCAAATCCGCAATAAGTTCGCCTTCACACAGTTTCGGCAGGGCCGATACATGGACAAAGGACGGGGACCGTATTCTCATCCTGTACGGTTTTCCTGTTCCGTCGCTTACAAAGAAAAAACCCAGTTCGCCCTTCGGTACCTCCGTGGCAACGTATAATTCTCCCTCAGGAGCAGTCTGTGGGCCCTTTGTTATCAGCACAAAATGATGGATAAGGTGTTCCATGTCAGAGAGGACCCTGTCCTTGGCAGGTAATGTAAACTTCGGGGCATCAGCCATGATGGGCCCTTCCGGTATCTGTTCTATACATTGCCTGATTATTGCATTAGACTGGTGGAACTCATCCATCCTTACCCGGTAACGGTCATACACGTCTCCATTTTTTCCTGTGCACACTTCCCATTTGACCCTGTCGTAGACACCGTATGACATTCTTGTTCTTATGTCATAGGGGACTCCGGACCCCCTGAGCGTCGGTCCGCTGAGGCCCCAGTTGATCGCCTCTTCCGCAGAAATAATGCCGACCCCCTTTGTCCGCTTCAGCCAGATACGGTTTTTGTCTATGAGGGTCTCATACTGACGGATTCTCATCGGGAACTCATCAGTAAATTTATACACATCATCCAGCCATTGAGCGTCAACATCGTTTTTCAGCCCTCCGATTCTTGTGTAGCTGACCGTAAGTCTCGCGCCGCAGAGCCTTTCAAATAAATCGAGCAGCTTCTCTCTTTCCCTGAAACAGTAGAGGAAAACGGTCATGGCGCCAATGTCGAGCGCATGTGTGCCCAGCCAGAGGAGATGATTCACGATACGCGACATTTCCGAAACAATGGTCCGGATATACTCTGTCCTGTCCGGCAGATCAATGCCAAACAGCTTTTCTACTGCAACACAGTATCCGACGTTATTTGACATCGCCGAGATATAATCAAGCCGGTCGGTGAGGGGCAATACCTGCATATAGTTTCTGTGCTCGGACAGTTTCTCGACTCCGCGGTGGAGATAACCGACATAGGGCGTACATTTGACAATTGTTTCTCCATCGAGATCAACGACAAGCCTCAAAACACCGTGCGTGGCCGGATGCTGCGGTCCTATATTGAGCGTCAGCTCGTTGGAAGCCAGACGGGACGTTTCTTCCTTGTTTTCTGAAATTTCACCTGAATATTTCATATGAATTTTTAATATTTATTACACGTTAAGCAGGGACACTCTATCATTTCCCGATTATGTTTGCGACTTTCTATTTCCTGTCAGCCTGGATGTTCCAGTCTTTATCATGACCGTGCAATTCTTTACATTCTTCAAAACCCTTGTATTCCCAGCCGTCCAGTCCCTTCAAGGGATAGTCTTTTCTCAAGGGATACCCCTCCCAGTCTTCGGGCATCAATATGCGCCGCAGGTCCGGGTGCCCGTGAAATATGATTCCGTACATATCACATGCTTCCCGTTCATGCCAGTTCGCGCCCTTCCATATGGAAACAACACTGTCAATGGCGGGCTCTGACTCCGGGATTAACGCTTTTATGACAAGACGATGATTATATTTAATCGAATAAAGATTGTAGATGAGCTCATAGCGGAACTGGTTATCGGGATAGTCAACGCCGCATACATCGGCGAGATAATCCATATTAATTTCGGGATCGTCATGGAGATAACGGCATATGTCAAGTATCCTCTCCCGGTTCACACTGACAAAGACCTGCCCGCGGAACTCCCTGACGTCAACGATCTCGTGTAAAAAAATTTCTTTTAACCTGGTGACTATCTCCAGGGGCTCCATCGCAAATGCTCCTTTTGTATTTTTTCCTGAAGTTTCATGAAACCTTCCATAATTGCCTCGGGTTTCGGCGGGCATCCGGGGATGTATACATCGACCGGAAGGAACGTATCGCACCCCTGCACAACCGAGTAGGTATCGAATACCCCTCCTGAACAGGCGCAGCTGCCAAGGGCAATTACATACCGCGGCTCCGGCATCTGGTCATAGACCCTCCGGACAACGGGGGCCATCTTCTTTGTTACCGTACCTGCAATAATAATTACGTCCGACTGACGCGGCGACGCACGAAACACGATCCCGAAACGGTCGTAGTCATAATGGGACGACCCTCCTGTCATCATTTCAATTGCACAACAGGCGAGTCCAAAGGCCATTGGCCAGAGTGAGCTTTTCCTGCTCCAGTTGACCAGTTTGTCAACGGGAGCAATGATCGCATTCGCGCCCGGGATTATCCTCGTCCCTTCCTCAACCTCTATTAATGCCGGATCACTTGTGTTCATTCTTCTCCTTATGAGACTCTCCGCAGAAAATCAGCAACCGGGGACACCCCGTTTATTCCCACTCAAAGGCACCTTTCTTCCAGACGTAAATGTACCCGATCAGGAGAATAAACATGAACAGCATCATTTCAATAAGGGCAAAAAGTCCGATCTTGTCATAGGCCACTGCCCAGGGATAAAGGAATACGGCCTCCACATCAAATACAACAAAAAGCATCGCTACAATATAGTATTTGACAGAAAATTTCTGCCGTGGCTCTCCAATGGGCGGGTTTCCCGATTCGTAGGCCGAAAGTTTCTGCTGATACGGTCTCCTCGGTCTCACCAGCAGCCCTGCGAGTATCGCGCCAAGTCCGACAGAGGCGGCAATGAGAACAATCATTAAGACCGGCATATATTCTGATGGGATATAGGTTCCGGGCATTTGAGATTTTATACACAATAACAACCACCCCTGTCAATGAATATTAGTCTTGCTTATTGTCTGTTTTAACTTATTTATCAAAGAAAAACATTAAACAGCAGCCGGGAACCATGGTGAGGGACTTCTCCTGCTTTCTCTATAAATAGTTAAAATCCCCTTATTTTCTGCTTTTAAAAAAAAGAAACAGTTCTTATAATACTGGACAATGAGAAACATCTTCAGTCATCCTGAAAAATCCATTGCAGCAAAACTCATCATCGCCACTGGCCTGTTGATCGTGATCGTAAGTTTTATCTTCTGGTACGCAACGCTGAAAAAGCAGGAAAAGGACATCATGTCTATTGCCTTGAGCTACGGCGACTCATTTATAAAGTTTACAAAGCGCAGCACCCGTAACAGCATGCTCACCTACCAGCCCGGGGAGACAGCGGAGGTACTTGAGAATCTCGGGACCCCGGAAGGTGTGCAGAGAGTGCGGATATACGACCACAGGGGCAAAATTCTCTTTTGCTCCAATAAAGATAATGTCGGCTCATTTATCGACAAAAAATCTGTGGCATGCACGGGATGTCATGCAGATCCGGAAAAAGGGCCGTCACTTCTGCCGGAGCCGAAAAAATGGTCTGTTTACAAGGACGGGAGCGGATCAACGTCGCTGAAGATCATCAGCGAGATAGCAAATGAACCTGACTGCTTTACAGCCAGTTGTCACGTGCATTCCGAGGCCCAGGAAATTCTTGGATTTGTTGAAGCCGACCTCTCTCTTGCCCTTCTGGACAAAGCGCTTTTTAAACAGGGGCTGGCCCTGACAGCCTATGTAATCATATTCGTACTCGCAGTATCATTATTCCTCGGCATTATTAATTATAAAATAGTAACAAATCCTGTTCATGAACTCTCCAAAGGTATGGAGCATGCAGCGGGCGGTGATCTTGATTATTCTGTACAGATTAAATCGGTTGATGAGATCGGGGTCCTGGCCGTTACCTTTAATTCAATGATCAAGGATTTAAAGGCAGCGAGAGACCAGCGGGAGAAGTGGACGCAGACACTTCAGGATGAAATTGAAAAGAAGACAGAGGAAATCCGCAAGACCCATGCCAATCTGGTGCAGACAGAGAAGCTCGCTTCCCTCGGAAGAATGGCGGCAGGAGTGGCGCATGAGATCAACAATCCCCTTACAGGAGTAGTTACCTTTGCACATTTATTAAAAAAGCAATTCCCGCCGGACAGCCCCCATGCTCAGGACCTTGATATTATAATCGAACAGTCTGAACGCTGTTCAAAAATCATAAAAAACCTTCTCACCTTTGCGCGCGCAACCCCCTCGGAAAAGGGGAAAGTAAGCATAAACGATGTATTAAGCCGGACGATTTTCATGGTACAGAACCAGGAAAAATTCCATCACATTAAATTCAACACGAACCTGGAAGCTTCCCAGTTCGTTATTGTCGGCGACTCGTCCCAGTTTCAGCAGATCTTCCTGAACATGTTTATTAATGCCGCAGATGCCATGGGCGGAAGAGGCAACATTTTTGTTGCAACGCGCACGATATCGGAACATGGAAAAACCTTTGTTGAAATAGAATTTACCGATGAAGGGGCCGGAATAAAAGAGGAAGACATGGCAAAGCTTTTCGAGCCTTTTTTCACAACAAAACCTGTTGGGAAAGGAACAGGCCTCGGTCTCTCCGTCAGTCACGGAATTGTCAAGCATTTCGGCGGGAGCATCAAGGTAAAAAGCGAAGTTGGTAAAGGAACAAGTTTTTTTGTTAGACTACCGCTGTCAGAAAAATGACCCTTAAGAGCATGAAAAAAATATTAGTCATAGATGATGAGGCTATTGTAAGGACAAGCTGCGACAGGACCCTCCGTCCGGAAGGGTATGATGTAAGACTGGCGACAAGCGGGCAGGAAGGCATCGCCTGTATGGAAAAGGAGGCCTTCAGCCTTGTGCTCCTTGACCTGAAAATGCCTGATATGGACGGCATAGAGGTCCTGGGCATAATCAATAAAACATGGCCCGATACAAAGGTGGTAATGATTACAGGCTACAGCACCGTTGATACGGCCGTGCAGGCGTTGCGCCTGGGCGCCTATAATTTCATAGAAAAACCCTTCACTCCGGACACACTGCTTGACGCTGTGAAAGAGGTTTTTGAAAAAAAAGAGCAGGATTAGATGAGTAAATACATGACGGGAAAATGACCGCCCGGAGCAAAGAGGAACCAGGTGAACTTACAGGAAATTGCCCAGATACTTGAAGCTGACATACTGGCTGATTCAGATGACAGCGAGATAAACATTCAGAGTGCGTGCAGCGCAGACATGATGAGCGCGGTGCTCTATTACCATACTCCGGATTCATTGCTCATTACAGGACTCACCCAGCCCCATGTAATACGAACAGCCGAAATTGCAGGCATAAAATCTGTTGTATTTGTACTCGACAAGAGACCGGATGCGGGTACAATAGAACTGGCAAAACAAAAAAAAATACCTATTCTCTGCACGAGGTTCTGCATGTATACTGCTTCGGGAAAACTTTTTGAGGCGGGATTACCGGGATGCCTCCATAAATAATATATGCCGTTGAATATCGATGAAACCATAGAGGGGAGTTTTCAGTTGATAGGGGGGAATTTTGGTAGTGCAGGAGAGGCATCCACCCAGTTAAAACTGAAACTCCTTGAACTCGGGGTGGACGAAGCACTCATCAGGCGTGCGGCAATCGCAATGTTCGAGGCAGAAATAAATGTGATCATATATGCAGCCGCGGGCAGGCTGAATTATTATATCTCTCCTGAAAATATAAGAATAAGAATAGAAGATATGGGCCCGGGCATCGAGAATATTGAGCAGGC
>JBFKMY010000019.1:0-14912 GCA_041629615.1 Thermodesulfovibrionia bacterium
CGGCAAAGGTGTCCACAAGAAAATATGTCGTTGATGTTTCTCACATAATGGAACCCCGCTATAGCTCACGGGCCAGAAAGAAAGAGGACATTCAATGCTTTGTTCAGGAATACGCAGCAATGCTGGAGACCTATTCTGCCGAATATCCCCTGCAATGGTTTATCTTTCATGACATATGGAGGGGAGACAATAAAATAGCTGCCAATTAATTGAAGGAGAATGATAATGGAGCCGAACGAGGGAGAGGATTTAAATCAGATAAAGAAGACCTTAAAGGAATTAGTGGTCAGGGACCTGTCCCTTGAAGACATCAGACCCGAAGAAATCAAGGACAATGAGTCCCTGTTTGGAGAAGGACTCGGTCTGGATTCTCTGGATGCTGTTGAAATTGTCGTTATTTTGCAGCGTAATTTCGGACTTGATGTCAAGGACATGGAAAACAGGAAGGACATCTTCCAGTCCATAGATACCCTCGCGAAGTACATATATGAAAACAGGAAAGACACTTCTTAAGCGAGATAATTTGGATCTCCTTATCTTTTTCTCTGTCCCCGGATGAAAAACAAAAGCGTTCTCATCACAGGCCTTGGAGTCATTTCTGCAGCAGGCAATACTCTTTCCGATACCCTTGAAAATTTTCGCCGGGGCTCGTCCCGTTCAGGCCCTGTAACGCTCTTTGAGACCACACTCCCCTATCCGGTATTTGAAGTCGGAATAATTCCGGCGCCATTCCTTACGGAGAGTCAGCGGACTCTACGTCTCGCTTTATGCGCTGTTGCCGAGGCCCTTCATGATGCAGGTCTGGAAGATGACCTGTCGGGATACCGGGCAGGTATCGCGATGGGCACCACCGTGGCATGTCAACTGAATGATCTGGATTTTTATAAATCCTGCAGGGACACAGGGGCCGCCCCCATGGATCCCGTCGATCTCTATGTAAAGGGGAATATTGCTGAATTTATTTCACGCAGATACAAAACCAGCGGGCCGTCCCTTACCGTAGTAAATGCCTGTTCCTCAGGGGCTGACGCGATCGGCGCTGCCCTGTCCTGGCTTAAGAACGGCATCTGTGATATTGCCCTTGCCGGCGGCGCCGATGAACTCAACAGGGTGCCGCTCTGTGGTTTCGGGTCCCTGGGAATCGTCAGTCATGAAGTATGCAGGCCCTTTGACAGGGACCGAAAAGGACTGAATCTGGGTGAAGGGGCAGGCGTTCTCGTTCTTGAGACAGAGAATTCCGCGGAAAAGAGGGGCCGGGCCCCTGGCCTTTGTTTAACCGGATACGGCTCTGCCAGTGATTCCTATCACCTGACAGCGCCCCGACCTGACGGTGCCGGATTAGAGGCCTCGATCCTCAGGGCGCTGGCTGATTCAGATATTCAATCAGATGAGATCTCTTTTGTTAATGCTCACGGAACCGCAACCCCGGACAACGATGTTGTTGAAGGGAATGTATTGGGCCGGTTGTTCGGGAGCGGGCTGAACATGCTGTCAACAAAAGGGTATACGGGACACACACTGGGCGCAGCGGGCGGGGTGGAGGCTGTCTTCAGTGCTGCAGCACTGCGGGAAGGGTGGATTCCATCAAGCGCAGGGTTCAGGAACAGGGATGAGCGTATCCCTCTCATGCCCGTCAGAGAAATAACGAACATCACCGGGGACTATGCCCTTTCGACTTCCCTTGCATTTGGGGGAAATAACGCTGCACTGGTGATCGGGCGGAGGCAGAGGGCATGAATATACTGGGAACGGGCATTGTCTTTACGCGGGGACAGGGAATGGATAGTTTTGAAAGGGCCCTGCTCGAGGGCTGGAGAGGTCCTGGAACAGTTGCCTCCCCTCCCTCAATCCATAAGGAAAGGCGTGCCTATCTCGTTGAGCAGGGGGCGCTTTCTGACAGGGCAATGCTCAAAAAGATGCGGCGTGCTGACAAGCTGAGCAAAATGGCCGTTATTGCTGCGTCCGAGGCACTCGGAAACAGCACGGTAAAGGATATGAACAGAAAAAAAACAGGCATCATTGCTGCTACGGCCCTGGGCGCACATGTAACAACCTTTGATTTTCTCGATGATATTCTTGAATATGGTGAAGCCAGCGTATCCCCTACGACATTTTCCAATTCAGTACATAATGCTGCTGCATCATATATATCATCAGTACTGGGAATTGAAGGCCCCACGCTGACAATAACGGATTTCTTTTTTTCATTTCACAACGCGCTGCAGCTGGCGCAGTTGTGGCTTCGTGAGAAACGCTGTGATTATGTACTCGCAGGGGTCGCCGAGCAGTACGGCAGTGTTCAGGCATATGTTCATGATACAAAGTTGACCGCAGCGCCTGACGGCAGGATACGTCCGTTTAATTTCAACCCTTCATTTCAGGTGCCCGGAGAAGGTTCCGTGTTTTTTCTGTTAAGTCATAACGATGCTGATAAGGCCCTTTGTGCAGTCCATGATGTACTCGTAGACAACGGAGGAGGTGATGTACTGCGGAGAGACCTGGATGTTATAGATGCGGACGGTCTGCTTGCAGATGAGTCGCCCTATTTAAAGACATTATCGGAGGACGTCCCTGTTGCCTCCTATACTCCCCTGTTCGGGAGCATAATGTCCGGCAGTGCCTTTACGTGTGCAGCAGGCGTGAGGATGCTGGAGAAGCAGATGATCTATGCGAGCCCGGTAAAAGAGAACCCTCACCGGTTGAACATAGCCGGTGAAACGCGGTCCTGTCTCATTGAATTAATACGGTGCATCAGATATAATTGTTACGGAAAGAAGGCGGTTGTTTATCTGAGGAAAAAATAACCGTCAGCAGGGAATGTGGATGTGTAATATGATTAAAAAACAAACGGTTATAGGCATTTTCACCCTTGTGTTACTTTCCCTTTCTTGGTGTCTCACCGCTGTGCACGCACAAAAGGATAGAGCGGGAAAAACATTCTACACCATCGCCAATCGCACCATGCTGTACCTTTTCAGTCTAAAGGATTAATGTATTTATGACAGTGCAGGAGATTGAAGACACATTGCTGCAGGGTATCGCCTCTATCACTTCAAAGGATGCATCGTCCATTGCGTCTGACGTACCTTTTCATTCACTGGGCATTGATTCCCTGGGTTTTGTTGAAATCCTTGTATTTATTGAAAAGACCTTTAATCTCCAGCTGATTGAATCGGGGCTGAATAAGCAGGATTTTGCAACCGTTCATTCCCTGGCTTCATTTCTGCACAAAAAGCTTTAATCGTGCCATTTACTCTTCCTTCATCAAAAAAGAAACAGTATCTGTCAGGTTCCGACTGGATCATCAATGCCCTCGACTATATGTTGAAAAGGGAAACCTGCGCCGGCAATATGTCGCAGGTCGTCCTCATGTTAAATGGCGTCCCTGATGACCTGTTGATCCGGGAACGTCTGAATCAGTTTATACGGAAATTTCCTGTGCTGAGGGGAAGAGTGGCACGGGATATAAACCTTGCCCCCTACTGGAGGGTCCCCCGGGAGTCCATGCCTGAAGCCAGTTTCAGCGTTCATGCCTTTGAACGGCAATACTCTCATGAGGACGCTTTTATGCTCCATGAGAAAAATGTCAATAGTCTGTTCAGGGGTGATGCTGAACATCTGGCATTTCATCTGGTCCACATGGAAAACGGACAGACCTCTCTGGCCATGACATTCGACCACCGCCTGTTTGACGGCCGCGGTGCTGAGATGTTTCTTTACCTGTTTCAAAAGTACCTCTCCGGAGAGAATGACCCTGTGGGTGCAGAGGACTTGCAATGGAGTGCACCGGCACATCTTTCTCATTGGATGGAAAAATTCCATGCAGGAAAAATGGTGAATCGTAAACTCATTGCACTGTCAAAGACGTCAGCAGGAGCATTGCCTCTTCCGCAGGATAAGAACAGGGGCTTCCGCTTTACCCTGATCCCATTCACCCGGAAGGAAACGGAATCGCTCTATGACACTGCCTGCAGCGAAGCGGGATATTTGATGGAAATGCCTTACCTCCTGTCCGTTGTCATACAATCCGTTCATGAACTTTTTACATGCAGGGGGGTGGCGTCTCCGGGTTATCTGATTCCCCTTTCGATTGATATGAGAAAAGGGGAGGACCTGAGGAAGGAATTATTTTTTAATCACGTGTCCTACATTTTTTTTCAGATCGGAAGAGACAGCGCACAGGATCTGAAAGGGATGACAGGCATAATCAAGAGACAGATGTATGATCAGATACAATCGGGACTTCCGAAAGACATTCAGGAGGCGTGTTTATTAACGCGTATTGCCCCCCTTTCTGTCCTCGGCAGGCTCCTCCGCATGCCTTTTGAAGGCAGAATCGCTTCTTTCTGCTTTTCTCATGTAGGAAAAAGCGCCTATCTTTCTGACGATCTGATGGGAGTAAAAATAGACAACCTCTTTCATATGCCGCGTGTGCCCGTACCTCCGGGCCTGGGGTTCTTTTTCAATTATTTTAACGGGAGGCTTAATCTCGTCATTTCCCATCTGGACGGACTGCTGCAGGAAGATGAAATTCTCATGCTTGAGAAAGGCTTGAAGGAGAAACTGGGGCCGTGTCAAACGTAGATGCTTTATGTGATGTCCTTGTAGCAGGAGGCGGTGTTGCGGGAGTATGCGCTGCACTGGCAGCGGCACGGCAAAATGTCCCTGTGATACTGACAGAAAAAGAAGGCTTTCTGGGCGGTGTCGGGTATTCCGGACTGTTTCAGAATATCTGCGGATTGTATGTAAACGGGGACGAATTCCCGGAGGACACACTGAATGCCGGGCTTGCGCGGGAACTCGTAAGCCGGCTGCATCACCTGTCCCCGCAAAAGAGAGCCAGAAAAGCCGGTCAGGTGTATGTATTGCCCTATAGGAGAGAAGAACTCAACGCCCTTTTTCATTCCCTCTGTGCTGAGACGCCGGGCCTTGCCGTGTTGTACAATACATCCGTTGTTTCAGTGGAAACGGATCCGGGCGGCCCTACAGCAAAGAACAGGACAGGGAAATCTTCTCAAGTAAAGAAAGAGAAGGTGGTAACAGCGGTCAAAGTCAGGGGCCCTGAAGGAGTAAAAAATATAATCCCCGGAGTTTTAATTGACTGTTCAGGGGACGGATCTGTGTCTGAAATGGCCGGGGCAGATTTTGCACTGTCACCACCGGAAAACATCCAGATGGCCGGGTATATCATACGGCTGAAAGGTCTCAGGGACGTTGATGAGTCCCTTTCCATTAAAGTCCCCTACTATCTGACCGGGGCCGTGAACAGACATGCGTTGCCCCCCTATCTGAGATTTACCATGTTTACTGCCGGAGATGCACCGGACGAGGGGTATTGTAAAATAAGTTTTAACAGCGATCTTCGGAAAGATCGTGAGCAGCAGGCCCGTGACGATGCACTGGCACTGCTTCGCTGCCTGGCCGCGAAACTGCCGGCATTCAAAAATGCCTCTATTGCGGAGACATCGCTGCATGTGATGGACAGGGAAGGCAGGAGGATCAGAGGTGAATATACGCTTACGGAAGAAGATGTGCTCAGGGCCGGAAAGTTTGAGGATGGTGTTGTAAAAAACGCATGGCCCGTCGAATTGTGGGACCAGAAGAAGGGAACGATATATAAATACCTCGAACCCGGAGAATACTATGAGATTCCCTTCCGGTGTCTTAACGTCAAAGGTTTGGCAAATCTGCTCTGCGCGGGCCGCTGCATATCCGTAACTCCGGGGGCGCTTGGTTCTACCCGCGTCATGGGAACATGTATGTCATTGGGTGAACAGGCAGGACTGGCTGCGGCGCATTATGCAAAGAATGGAAGCTATCCATTTTAATATGATACGGTACCATCCTGTGCCCCGTGTATCAAGGGGATATTCAGGGAGGTCGTGATAAAGGGAGGTCTCTGGCGTGCGTATACTGCTTGTTAAGCCCCATCCCCAGCTCCTTGTAGCACAACGACTCCAGGAGGGATTTTTACACCTTGAGCCCCTGGAGCTTGAAATTGTGGCTGGCGGCGTACCGGGAGAAGATGACGTTGTTATCTGTGACCTTGGAGCAGAGAAGGACCCCATGGAGGTATTTTACAAACAGCTGCAGAGCGTGCGTCCTGATATTGTGGGTTTTACCGGATACAGTTCACAGTCTGCCATGGTCAAAAAGCTCGCAAAAATAGTGAAAGAGATTAATCCGTCTATCGTGACTGTGGTCGGCGGAATTCATGCGACGATTATCCCTGCAGACTATGCAGTGGACGGTATCGATATCATTGTCAGGGGGGAAGGGGGGACAACATTCGGTGAGATCGTTGACCGGGCACGGAGGGGAATGCCGCTCCATTTTGGAGATGTGTCCCTGTCGCCTCATGCCGCCGACTTTCAGGACAAGGCCGCATTGCCTCCGCCGCAGTTCCCCGATGTACAGGACATTCCCCGCCCCCGGCGGGACCTTGTGAACCGGTCCCGCTATTTCTGTGTATGGACAGCAGCGCCTGACAGGAGACTGGATACGATATTCCCTCCCACAGCGAGTGTGCGTACATCCACGGGATGTGCATTTAAGTGCTCTTTTTGTGTTGTGCATCATATAATGAACGGGAAATATCTGCAGAGAAGCCCTGAAGATGTGGTAGACGAAATTGAACATATTAAAGAAAACAACATCTATTTTGTAGACGATGAAACATTTCTCAACAGCAGGAGAATGACCGATGTTGCCAATCTGCTGCTCCAGAGGGGGATCAGGAAGAAATATATCAGCTGGGCGCGGAGTGACACGATTGTAAGGCATCCGGAGCTGTTTGCGCTCTGGAAAAAAGCAGGGCTGGACCTCGTGTATGTAGGGCTGGAATCCATGTCCGGGTCCCGGCTGGACAGGTACAACAAACGGACAAATGTGGAGACCAACAGGAAGGCGGTTGCAGTGCTGGCGGATCTGGGCATAACCTTGCATGCAAGCTTTATTGTTGATCCGGATTTTACTGTCGAGGACTTCAGAAATCTGGAAAAGGAGATCATGAACGTGTGCCCTGCTGAAGTGACATTCACCGTATTTTCCCCGTCGCCCGGAACAGAGCTCTGGCATAAACATAAGGAAGACTATATATGTGACCCCTATTTATTTTACGATTGCATGCATTCAGTATTGCCTACGCGGCTCGGGCTGAAAAAGTTTTATGCCCATTTTGCGCGATTATCGAGCGTTGCCCTGCGTGCCAATCCCCTCAGGGTCAATAAAGTAAAGGTCCCCTACAGAGAGATTGCAAAGGTCATTTACCTCGGAACAAGGTACATCTTTTCCCTCAGAAATATCTACAAGGATTATTCGCAGCACCGGTAGTATGAACATTTATGAAACCATAGAAAAGGAAACAGCCCGCTTCAGGAACAGGACTGCAGTGATTGACGGGGAACATGCCGTTACGTATGCGCAACTGATTTCACTGGTAAATGAGATTGCTGTTTCCCTGAGGAGGGCGGGAGTGCGCCGGTTTGACCGGGTGGCCCTGCTCTGCGGGGACAGCATTGAATACATAGCCGCCGGTCTGGCTGTTTTATCAGTATCTGCGGTCGCAGTTCCTGTTGCCGCAGAGCATAGAGAGTCCGAAATTAATGAGATCCTTGAAAGTATCGCGATACAGTATCTGATATTTGAAAGAGGCTCCTATCGTGATGAAGGATCTGATCACCTTGATGGAGGAGACGCGTGCCGGAAGGAACTCTTCATTATGCGGAGAGAGAGCAGAAAGGAAATGGCACAGGAATATTTCAAAATAAATCCTGCCTTTATACGGTTCAGCTCAGGGACAACCGGGGCGAGCAAGGGGATTGTACTTTCCCATGAGACAATTATTGAGCGGACTGCAGCCGCTGACTGCGGGCTGAACATAACACATAATGACACCGTTGTATGGGTCCTTTCCATGAGTTTTCATTTTGTTGTAACCATACTTCTCTTTCTTCGCCGTGGTGCGACAATCGTGCTCTGCGGCACTCTTTTCCCTGAATCATTCATTGACGGTATTGTGAAGCACAGGGGTACTTTTATCTATGCATCACCCTTTCACTATAGTTTACTGGCCCGGGTGGACTCCCTTTCCCGGGAATCACTTCAGAATATCCGTCTGGCGGTCTCAACGGCCATGAAGCTTCCTGAAAACGTTGCCCGGGAATTTTATGCAAAGTTCGGCATTGAATTAAGTGAAGCCTACGGAATCATTGAAGTCGGGCTGCCCTTTATAAATCTCTCCTCTGATAAAAACAGACGGACCTCTGTGGGGAAGGCGCTGCCCGGCTATGAAGTGCGGATTGTCAACAAAGATACAGACGGAGCAGGCCAGATACATATTAAGGGAAAGGGCATGCTGGACGCCTATTTTTCTCCCTGGCGAAACAGGGAAACCATTCTGGATGCAGACGGGTGGTTTCATACGGGCGACCTGGGGAAGATTGACGAAGAGGGATATTTGACCATCGAAGGCCGTGATAAAGATGTCATTAATTTTGCAGGAATGAAGGTCTTTCCCCATGAAGTGGAATCTGTCCTGAACCAGTTCCCCGGTATTAAGGAGTCCCGCGTATATGGAATACATCACGGGCAATATGGTCAACTCCCTGCCGCAAAGCTGGTGTTGAAGGAACCAGCACTCGGGATTTCCATAGAAGACGTGCGAAGGTTCTGCTATGAGAGGCTGAGTAAATATAAAGTGCCGAAGGACTTTGAATGTGTCCCTGCCATACCGAAGACAGGGAGCGGAAAGATAAGAAGATGAGGATACTGCTTGTTAATCCCTTTGGAGCAAACTGGATGGAAGGGCGGGAAGACAGGACACTGACCGCAGTCCGCATGCCGCCCCTGGGAATTCTTTCCGTTGCGGCTTATCTGCTGCAAAGAGGCCACGAAGTGGATGTCCTGAACGCACGGGGGCCGGTCAGCCGGACCGGAAAAGAGGACATTATACGAAGGGCCAGCTCTTCGAGGGCTGACATGGTGGGATTTACTGCAACAACGTCAGGGTTTCATGATGCCTATCGCCAGGCAGAGGCCATCAAACATGTGCTTCCGCATACCACAATTGTTTTTGGAGGGGTCCATGTTTCTGCATTGAGAGAGAAGATCCTTGAATCCTTCCCGTGCATAGATTATATTGTAACCGGTGAAGGTGAAAAGGCCATGGCCGCCCTTGCTGAAGGCGCCCCCTCCCGAACAATTCAGGGACTGGTATTTCGCAACGGGACCGGGATTGTTTCTAACGGTCCGAGGACCGATTTATGCGTCCTCGATGACCTGCCTTTCCCTGCCTATGGAAAACTGGAAGGGTTTCCCCGGGACTATGAGATGCCTCTGTTTAACTATCCCCGGTCTCCCTGCGCGACCATCATTTCCAGCCGCGGTTGTCCCTATCAGTGTTCCTATTGTGACCGTTCGGTCTTTCAGAGGAGTTTCAGGTTTAACTCTGCGGCCTATCTCCATGAACAAATGGAATACCTGAAAAGGGAATTTAACATACGGCACATATTCTTTTATGATGATCTGTTTACCTTTCAAAGGCAGCGCATTGAGGAATTCTGTGGATTAATGCGTAAAAAACCGCTGGGCATGACCTTTAACTGCGCTGTCCGCCTCGGGCACGTTGATGATGACCTGCTGGAAATGCTCAGGCATGCCGGATGCTGGATGGTGAGCCTTGGCATTGAGTCAGGCGACGCGGAGCTTCTGGGGAGACATAAATCGAATGTCGACCCGGAGGAGATGAAACAGACGGTCAGGCAGATTCAGAGAAAGGGGCTCAGGGCAAAAGGCCTTTTTATGATGGGACTTCCCGGGGAGACAGAGGAATCCATTCAGAGGACCGCCGATTTTGTGGCGGAGCTGGGGCTTGATGATATGAACGTAACCAAATTCACCCCTTTCCCGGGGGCCCCTGTTTATAAGACCATCCATGATGAAGGGGAATTTCATGAGGACTGGGATTTAATGAACTGCCTGAACTTCGTTTATGTTCCCGGAGAGATAGAGTCAAAAGAAAGGCTCGAAGAACTCTACAAACAGTTTATCAGGAGATTCTACACCGGGAAAAACTGGGTCAGAAAGTTTGGCCCCCTTATGTTCAGGTCACCGCACAGCACCCTGCGGCTGATAAAAAATCTTCCTGCATTCCTGAAGATAAAGAGTGACTTCGCCCCGGGGAAGATGCGTTGACGGCTCAACTGATGTATACAGTTCACTTGAAAAAAGTGACCCCGAAGAGTAATTTAGTTGCATTCAACGGTTCATTGGGATCTTCTGTCCCTGCGTTTGAAATATGGTGAAGCCGGAAGTTAACGTCAAGGCTCATGTCCCTTTGGATAAGATAGTGTATGCCCAATCCTGACTGATAGTTGCCGTTTACTTCTGAACCAAGACCCGGTATATCAAGATCTGTATAGACAAGTCCCCCGCCTGCATTAAGATAAGGGACTATTTTTTCAAAGGCAGTAAATTCCCAGCACGCGAGAAAATTTATCCCTGTCATAATGGCTGACCCGGGATGAAATACAACGGAAAAGGGGAATTCAATCAGTATCTTATGACGCCCCTGATACCATGACCTCCCTGCTTCCTTAAGGATCACATGGCCGTATTGAATGATCAGGTCGGAACTTTCAACCTGTGTATCGGTGCTGCCCCACCCCGGATGGGTAACAGAGTAGCCCAGCAGTGCAGTCCAGTGATCCTTTGTCCTGTTCAGGCCAGCCCTGTTGTTTTCCTTTGCCCGGGAGACTGAACCGGAAGAAAGGATGAGGAGCAGCACTGACAGCAGAGAGACAATCCTGAGATATTTACTGACGCTCGCGCCGGAATATATCACATTTAATGGACTTCGGCCAGCTTCTGTGAGATCCTTTCAAGGGCATTCTGGTTCAGTTTCTGTGCAACCTGCCGCCAGCCTCTGCTTGAGCCCACCCCGTCATCATAGGAGAGCAGGGGTTCCTTTCCTTCCCCGTAGAGTTCATAGTGATTATCCATTGAAGTAGCACCGGCCCCGTAGCCGACCAGTATACGTGCTGCTGCACTGCCCGGGTTGTAACTGACAATAGAGACTTTCAGGAGATATTTTCCAGTTCCCGGTGTGTACTCCTCGGGTTTCTCAATGAGCGTGGCTTTGTACCCGGCTCTATTGAGAATTCTGACAAGGTCCGGCTCCATCCACTCACCGACCTGAACACGATTAAGATACTGCTTTTCGGTCATATCATCGGGATTGCCCCTGTCGGACAGGATATAGATCTCGATGTTTTTCCCGTCAGCCATTTTTACTGATTTTGTACCTGAGCAGCCCGGGATAACAGCAAGACAGAGTGACAGTGCGGCGATTAATAAGAAATATTTTTTCATTTCGATATTCCTCCTTTTTTATGATACGTTCTCGTTTAAAGCCTCCCTTTTCAGGAATATATTGTCAAAATTAAAATTATTATATAATAGTAACCTGTTTTCTTTTTATTAAATGCATTAAAAGAATTTTTATAATTATATCAGAATGAAAAATTATCTGTATAAGGGGAAAGACCGCGGGAATGTTGTCCCGCTTCTGCTTATTCTCATTGTCATAGCCGGTCTCTGGTGGTATACGTCGAATTACAGGTCACTCCATGACCCGGAGGCAGAACCGCATCCGGTTACTGCACGGGGCGACCTTGCTGAAGATGAAAAGAATACCATTGACCTGTTTGAGTCCCTTTCTCCGTCTGTTGTCTATATAACCAGTATAGAACTGCGCAGGAGCCTCTTCAGCCTCAACATTTATGAAATTCCGCAGGGAACGGGATCGGGTTTTATCTGGGACAGGAAAGGCAGGATCGTTACCAACTATCATGTTATTGAAGATGCCAGCCGGCTTGAGGTCACACTGGGTGATCAATCAGTATGGAAGGCAGCCGTAGTGGGTGTGGCACCGGACAAGGACTTGGCGGTGCTTCAGATATCAGCGCCCGCAGATGCATTAAAGCCGATCATGGTCGGTGAATCCCATAATCTCAAGGTCGGGCAGAAGGTCTTTGCAATAGGCAATCCCTTCGGGCTTGACCAGACCATGACCACCGGCATTGTCAGCGCCCTTGGCCGCGAGATTAAATCGGTTACGGGAAGGACAATTCAGGACGTTATTCAGACTGACGCGGCAATTAATCCGGGGAACTCGGGGGGGCCGCTGCTGGACAGCGCGGGCAGGCTCATTGGTGTCAACACTGCTATTTACAGTCCTTCAGGGGCCAGTGCGGGTATTGGATTTGCCGTACCGGTGGACATAGTCAACCGGGTAGTTCCGGAGATAATACGTTTTGGAAAGGCAATGCGTCCCGGTCTTGGCGTTACCATTGCCGATGAGCGTATTGCAAGGCGCCTGGGGATCAAGGGAGTTTTACTCGTTAATATCCTCCCGGACAGCGCAGCTGAGGCAGCAGGTCTCAGAGGTACGCGGAGGGTAAGGGGTGAAATTGTTCTGGGAGATATAATAGAAACGATCAACGGTAAAAGGGTCTCTACGTATGACGGACTGCGAAACGCCTTTGATAAATACCGTGTTGGTGATGAAGTGACGCTGGGGATAGTGCGCGACGAAAGAAAGATGGATATAATTGTGAGGCTCGAACAGGTGGAGTGAGAACGAAGCGCGGCAGAGAGGAAGCGGGAAAGTGCGGAAGCAGGGAGCGGTGCCCGTGCTGTGAAGTTAAAACAGATAAAAGCAGGTTTTCATTCGGCCTTTCGTTCTTCAGGTCTTCCGGACTTCTGAACTGATTCTGCTATTTCCGTGGCAAAAGCAGAGAGGGTCTCGTCTCTGGCCCCGAAAACAACGTAAACGTCATGTGCTCCGGTTTTATTTAAAACATCGTTCCTGGTTTCAATGACCTCTGCAGATTTTCCCTTTGCCTTTATTTCATCGGCAAGATCATGACTGGATATATCTTTGCTCGCCGTACCGCCGACATAATAAATGGGAAGGAGGATGAGATGGTCGGTTTCACGGAGATTTTCAGTGAAAGCCTGAATGTATTCTTTCTTCATCATCCTTGTAGGCGAAAACCCGTGGGGCTGGAATATATAACACACATTTGTCCCAAGCGGCCTGACTGTTTCCATCAGAGATGAAATTTTATGGGGGTTGTGGGCGTAATCATCAATAACCAGGGATTTCCCGTTATTCAGGTGAATGTCAAAGCGTCTGTCGATTCCCCGGAAGGCAGGCAATACTGCTGACATATCTTTCAGAGGGGTCCCGAGTTCTGAAAGGAAGGCAATACAGGAAAGGGCATTGTAAAGATTATATTTTCCGGGAAGGGAAAGGGTAAATTGCATCCCCTGTAAAGAAAAGTCTGTACTGAATTGTTTGTACATTACGTTGTCGGCCCTGAAGTCTGACGGCCTCTGCAGGGAAAAAGTAATGAAGTCTCCTGTTGTGATCGCAGAGAGGTTGCTGTCATCGGCATTTATGATGACCTTTCCTTTGGTATGCCCTATAAGGGTTTTAAACATATCTGCTGTTGTATCTATGGCGTGGTGATCCAGCGCAAGGTTTAATATGATTGAATAATGGGGCCTGTAGTTTACAATAGACCCGTCTGATTCACATGCTTCAATAATTAAATAATCTGACGTACCTGCGAGAGAATTCCCGGGATTTGCCGGTGTTTTAAAGTCCTTGACCCTTCCGCCTCCGATAAAATTGGGATGAAGGTCCAGTCTGCTCATAAGAAATGCGAGCAGACCTGAAGCAGTTGATTTCCCGCTTGTCCCTGACACGGCTATGGTGCTGAATGATCCGGTGATTTCAGCCAGAAAATCGGGACGGGTCTTTACGGGGATCCCAAGCTTTGCGGCCTTTATGACCTCAGGACGGCCGGATTCTACTGCAGTGCTGAAAACCGCAAAGTCGAACGTCTCATCCAGACCGCTCCCGTCCTGGGGCGCGATTGTTATACCCCCTGCCAGAAAGGTCTTTTTCAGAGGATGGCCGGGGTCCATGTCGAACGCCCTGTCCGATCCGGCGACAATATGACCTTTATCTGCCATAAAGGCGGCTATTGCCGAAACCCCGCTGCCCGCGATTCCCGAGAAAAATATTTTGTATGTTTTATTGTGCATTGTCCGGAAATATTGTAACGCACTTTAAAATGATATTGTTAGTCCGCGAGTGGCACATAATTGAACAACAATATATCAAATACTTGACAACGACAATGAACTGGATTATTCTATAATTATGGAACTATCGAACTACGCAAAGATATTCAAGGCACTCTCAAACGAACAGAGACTGAACATTTTTATGATGATCTACAAGAACTGCTGCGGGCTGGAGGGCACTATTCCCCTGGACAGCAAATCATGCTGCGGAGTTAAGGGAAGTGTTGAAAGGGCTTTTTCAAAAGTATGCGACTGCATGAAGCTCTCAAGATCAACAATATCTCATCATTTTAAAGAGCTTCAGCACGCAGGACTCATTACCTGCGAACGTGAGGGCCAGACCTTTCGCTGCAGTGTAAATGAAGAGACCATAAAGGCAATAAGGAAGTTTCTTATTTAAATTTTTTGCTCAGTAAGTTCGACAGTTATCGAATATTCTAATAAGGGGGGTATAACGATGAAGAAAGAAGAAACAAAGAAGATCGTGAGAGAACAATATGCAAAGTTTGCTGTAGAGAGAAGATCATGCTGCGGAGAGGTACGATCGTGTTGTGGTACATCTGATCCGGCAGAGGATATCAGCAGGAAAATCGGTTATAGCGGAGATGAACTAAAATCAGTTCCTGAAGGCGCAAATCTGGGGCTCGGGTGCGGGAACCCTGTGGCCATTGCCTCATTGAAAGAAGGCGAGATCGTCCTTGACCTTGGTTCAGGCCCCGGGCTTGATTGTTTTCTCGCAGCCGGTAAAGTCGGCA
>JBFKMY010000020.1:0-14594 GCA_041629615.1 Thermodesulfovibrionia bacterium
ATCTGTATCCCGAGATTACTTAATGTCAGTTTTGCGTCTTCAAGGAGCTGTCCCTCAAAAGAGGGCATGGAATATATCTCCGGACCTTTGCTTACGATCACTGCAACTTCAGTACCCGCACTGCTCTTCTCTCCCGGTTTTATTTTCTGACTGATTATGTAATCTTCGGGGATTTCCTCATGATGCTCCTTCCCCTGTATGCTCAGATACAATTTTCTTTTGTTCAATTCCTCTGCTGCCTCTGTAACGCTTTTACCGGTAAGGGAAGGCACCTCACCGGTTTTATCAGAATTGACTATTTTAAATACAAGAAATGATGCCACGGCTCCCAGGGCAATGAATGACATGAAGTACGCAACTATTTTAAGGATATTTCTGGCCATGATAGATTATGTAAACGTTATTTACCCGGATCCTGAATACTGAATCTCGTCCCTTCCCGTATTGTTCTGCCCTGCAAAAATGCATGCACCGACATGACCGGTCTGCCGGCCGGTTGTATCTCAAGGACGGAGAGAAAACCCTTCCCCGTACCGATAAACATCTGATCTTTCCCGGGCCTGCAGATGACCCCGGGCTCACCATTTCCCTCCACGGGTACGGCCTTTATGATTTTAACCCTTTCCTTTTGAAGAAAACCATACGCACCGGGCCAGGGCATCATTCCCCGAATGAAGTTATTTAATTCTTCCGCTGATTGTGACCAGTGAATAAGGCCGTCGTTTTTCTTCAGTATCGGGGCGTATGATACTTCCCCCACCTGGGGCATGGGTCGTACCTCCCCGCGTTCCATCCCGTGCAGTGTCTGTATCAACAATTCCGCCCCCATTTGCGACAGCTTACGGGAAAGGCTGCCCGCTGTGTCGTCCGGCAGTATCCCTGCCTCTTTCTGCAGTAAAACAGGCCCTGTATCCATTCCTTCATCCATTAACATCGTAGTGACACCTGTTTTTTTATCTCCATTGATAATGGCACGATTAATTGGAGCAGCTCCGCGGTATGCGGGCAGAAGGGACGCATGAATATTTACGCATCCCAGTTCCGGCAAATGGATTATTTCCGGGGGAAGGATCTGACCATAGGCAGCCACTACAATCAGCGATGGGCGCACTCTCTTCAAGTCTTTTATGAACCCCTGGTCTCTGACCTTCTGCGGCTGCATAATCTCAAGCCCCGCCTTCTGCGCGAGCTCCTTTACAGGACAGGAGTGCACCCGTCTTCCCCGCCCGCTCTGTCTGTCCGGCTGTGTCACGACTGCAAGGACCTCATAGTCAGAATTGAGCAGTAACTGAAGAGGCAAAACCGCAAATTCAGGGGTGCCGAAATAAACGAGTCTCATGTTCTCCGCCTTTAATGTACAGGAAGCCTTGTTTTTCTGTAGGGCCACATAACATTGTATATAAAATTACACTATATAAATGCCAAATTACAAACAGGCCCTGACGGGACATATATCACCTGCTGAAAAACAGGGCATTTTGTCATTGTGTCCGGATATTTTTAATTGCAGCGCCGGAAATCCTCTAAGATAATCAATATTGGAAGGAAAGACTACAATGTGTATGTGTGTCAATATGCAATGGTTTTATTATGTTCCCCCTGCGGCGTGTTCCCTTGCGTATCGTTTTCTGAAAAATTCCCGTTTTATTCGCCCTATCCTGTCGATGAGCAGAAAACCATTGAGATGATCAATTTCATGTTGAAGTGCCTTTGCCAGAATTCCATCAGCGTCTATTTCAACAGGGGTTCCCTTTCTGTCAAGACCTTTTACCTTTACTCTTTCGGCCCTTGTTACGATTGTCGTATATTCAGGTATGCTGAGACACCCTTCCTCGGAACTGTGCTCACCCTCTGTATGAACGATTTCAGGATTGATAAGCACAATCAATGAACTTTCCGTTTCGTTAACGCGGACATCTATGACAGTGACCTGTTTAGATACGCCAACCTGGTTCGCGGCAAGTCCAACACCGGGTGCAGCATACATTGTCTCGATCATGTCATCGATGAGTTTTTGCAGCCCGTCATCAAATTTACTGACAGGCTCTGTTTTTTCCCTCAGTACTTTTTCAGGATACCTTTTAATTGTGAGTACTGCCATAATCCTAATGTAACCCCTTTTGACAAAAATAACAACCCGCATCAGCGCACATACAGGGGAAATATACAGCACCAGATACTCTCGAATGAACAGGGATGTATTCCCTTCATCACATTACAGTGAAGAAATTAGAAAATGTCATATTGCTTCACATTTGGCAACAGGATGAATTACCTGCTTTTATTATTGTAAATTACAAAGGGAAAGACTAAAATAAAGTGTAGGCATATTCCCCTTTGGAGATTCGATGGATCTGCATCACATATTATTTTATCAAAACCTGGACATCGTTTTTTTTATTTACGGATTCGCCTTTACGGTAATGGGCTTTACCGTCCTCATTCAGCCCAAAAAAATGAGCGAATTCAGGATCGCCAATATTCTCTGGCTGCTGGCCGCCTTTGGCATTACGCACGGATTTAATGAATTCCTCGATATGTGGGTAATCATCAAAGGCAGAAATCCCGTCATAGATTCCGTACGATGGTTATTCCTCATTATTTCATACATGGCCCTTTTTGAATTCGGAAGAAGACTTTTTCAGCTTAAGATACCGGCATCTTCCCGATTACGAAGCTTAATTTCCCGTCCGCTTCAGTGGTGGCTCCTCCCTCTTATCCTGATCTTTATTTTCAGTTCGGCGCTCATGTCTTCAGACTTCTGGAAGGTAGGGAGTACATGGACACGATATCTGTTGGGCTTCCCCGGCGGAATTCTGATCGGTTTTGGCTTTCACTCGTATTACTATGTCGAAAAGGCAACGCTGGATCCCCTGAAGGTAAAAAAATATTTTTTTACCGCCGGCATGGCCTTCCTGATTTATGGCATGCTGGGCGGTCTCATTGTACCGAAGGTGACCTTTTTCCCGGGAAA
This sequence comes from Thermodesulfovibrionia bacterium, assembly GCA_041629615.1. GTDB lineage: Bacteria > Nitrospirota > Thermodesulfovibrionia > UBA6902 > UBA6902 > JBFKMY01. The sequence continues at coordinate 2,975 of JBFKMY010000020.1, forward strand.
CATAATTAATACTGACTCATTCCTGTCTACCGTAAAGATCCCTGTGCAGGCTTTCCGCGCAGCCTGTGCTATTGTCGCAGCATGGGCACTGTCCGGCATGCTTTCAATTTTCAACTGGGAGATCAGGAGCAAACTGCACGATGCGCAGGACATACTCAAACAGCAGTTAAAGGAGTCGGAAGCACGATACCTGGAAATTGTCGAAAGTTCAACGGATATCATTCATACGGTTGATGTTGATTATTTAATCAACCTTTCGAATACACATGGCTGCGAGCTTCTCGGATATACGCTGGAAGAACTTTCAGACACGCACATTAAGGAGATATGCACTCCCGAGACCTGGAAGGATCTTAAAAAAAACCATGAAAAAATTGTCCGTGAAGGTTCGCTGTTTATAGACGAAGGGAAATTAGTCAAAAAGAACGGTGAAAAACTCAATGTCGCCATTCATGCCATGTCAATTTTCGACAATCAGAGAAATTTCGGCGGCATGAGGTTAACATTCAGGGACATTACGGAACGAAAGCTCGCGGAGGAGGCCCTGCGGGAAAGTGAAGAGAGGTACCGCCTCCTCTTTGAAGAATCAAGGGACGCGATTTTTATCACAACACGTGATGGCAAGTTCATCGACATCAATCAGACCGGACTGGACCTGTTCGGCTACGCCAAGGAAGATATCCTCAGGTTGAATCCAGGCCAGCTCTATATTCATCCGGCAGACCGGATACGTTTTCAGCAGGCGATAGAAGAAAAAGAGTTTGTCAGGGATTATCTGCTCAGACTCCGTAAAAAATCCGGCAAAGTCATGGACTGCCTCGTTACCTCAACGTTGCGACGGGCAAACGATGGGAGAATACTCGGATATCAGGGGATTATGCGTGATATTACCGAACGCAAGCACATGGAAGAGGAACTGCAGAAATTTGAAAAACTTGAATCAGTGGGCATCATGGCAGGAGGTATTGCTCATGATTTTAATAACATCCTGACGACTATCTCGGGAAGCATATCCCTTGTGAAACTTGCTACCGAATCGGACAATAAACTTTTAGAGATATTGACGGATGCTGAAAAAGCATGTTTTCAGGCAAAGAACCTGACAAACCAGCTGCTTATCTTCTCAAAGGGCGGGGCACCCATAAAAAAAATAACGCAAATTGAAGACCTGATACAGAACTCTGCCAATTTTGCATCCAGGGGTTCCAATGCAAATTGCTTTTTTACCATAGCAAAGGACCTTTGGCCTGTTGAAATAGATGAGGGACAGATTACGCAGGTCATTCACAACCTCGTCATTAATGCTATTCAGGCCATGCCTGAGGGCGGCACAATAAAGATTGTCGCTGATAATATACGTATTGCAGCGGACAATATCCTTTCTCTTAAACCAGGAGAATATGTAAAACTTCTGGTAGAAGACAACGGCATGGGTATTCCACAGGACCATATCAAAAAAATCTTTGATCCCTACTTTACGACAAAGGATGAAGGAAGCGGTCTTGGACTGGCAACCACGTTTTCCATCATCAAAAACCACAGCGGGCATATACAGGTCAGTTCTGAAGTAGGCAGGGGAACTATTTTCTCCATTTACCTCCCTTCGTTAAAGGAAATCTCTCCCATAAACATTAATGAAAAAAATAAGGCACGTAAAGGATCGGGGAAAATCCTGCTTATGGACGATGAAGACTCTGTCAGAAAGACTGTCTGTAAAATGCTGACCCATTTAGGGTACAGGGTGGAAGTTGCGGTCAACGGAGAGCAGACGATTTCATTATACAAAACAGCAAAGGAAGCGGGAGAGCCCTTTGATACGGTCATTATGGACCTTACAATACGGGGGGGTATGGGAGGAAAGGAAACGATTCAACGCCTTATTCAAATAGATCCTGATGTGAAGGCCATAGTGTCGAGCGGATATTTTAATGATCCCATAATGTCTGATTTCAGGACATACGGTTTTTCCGGGGTAATTCCAAAGCCCTTTGAAATTGAAGATCTCAGCTCTTTATTGCTCGATATAACGGAAAAACAGGATAAATACATGTATTAAAAAGATCCCCCGTGAGATGCCTGAACCGATACTGTATGAATGTCATTATTTTTAAGAAAGTTGCCCGGTAAATGAAGAAAAAAATCATTTTATCACTCTTTGCCCTTTTATTATTTTTTTCTGTTGGAGCAGTACTGGGCGTGCTCTACATAAGCAATACCACATCAAAACTAAAGGGTCTGATCGAGCTGTATCAGGTTGAGGAGCTCAGGCGGTCCCTGATTATTAATATTCAGACGGTTCAGTCTAACCTTCATACCGTCAATACCCCCTTTGCGCATGAACTGGATTCAATCATACAAAATGTGATGGCCCTTGAGGATTCAGCAATGAAATGTTCTTCCTGTCACCACGAACCGGACCTCGCTGACCGCATAGTAAAAATGCAGTCCCTTGTGAAGGATTATGAAACAAATTTGAGTTATTTTCTGACCACAAGATCAAATATAGAAAGACTGCATAAAATGAAGGAACAAGCGGTTGCACTGGGGAATCAGATCATAATAATGACAGGGCAGATGTCCCACAGTGCAACAACCAGCCTTGATGAAAAAACAGATATGGCCATGGAAGACATTAATGATGTAATAATCATTCTGTACATGACTATATTCATAACCCTCATTCTCAGCATCCTCGTTGCAATACGGCTTATCACCTCTGTTACGAGACCTGTCAGTGCACTCGTGAACGCAACACGACTGATTTCATCCGGAAAATACGGATCAACCATAACGTACAGGGACAAAACCGAGTTCGGAGAACTTGCCAGTCACTTCAATGCAATGAGCCTTGCCATTAAAGATGGATATGAAAATATAAAAAAAGAGATGGAAGAGCGTAAGCAGATCGAAGGGGCATTACGTCAGAGCGAGGAGAAATTCAGAACGTTTTTTGAACTGGCGCCGATCGGTATCATAATTTATTCCTTTGATCCCGCACCGTTAAACAGAAAATTAAGGCATACAACGTTTAATTCTGCTTTTCATGATTTTTTAGGGTATTCAAGGGCAGAGCTTAATGACAAATCCATAGCCGAGGTAACCTATCCTGATGACATCGAAAAAAACGTTCAGCTTGCCAACGAAATATACACCAGGGAACGCGATAGTTACAGTATAGAAAAAAGATACATAAAAAAGTCGGGTGAAATCATCTGGGGATACGTAAATACAACTATCCTTAACAGCCCCGACGGAAAACCCCTGCAAATTATGTCGACCATTGCAGATATAACGGAACATAAAAAAATAGAAGAAGAACATTTAAAAATTCAGAAACTGGAATCAGTGGGGATACTGGCCGGTGGTATTGCCCATGATTTTAACAACATTTTGACAACCATAGTCGGTAATATTGCGCTGGCCAAGATGTCTCCGGAATTGAGCATGAACACATCGCAGATTTTATCAGACGCAGAGGACGCATGCCAGCGTGCAAAGGATTTAACCGGCCAGCTGCTGACTTTTTCCAAAGGAGGCCTGCCTATTAAAAAAATGGCGTCTGTTGTACAGCAGTTAAAAGATTCCGTACGCTTTGTGTTGAGGGGCTCCAGCATTAAAAGCGAATTTTCTATACGGGATGACCTGTGGCAGGTTGAGATAGACGAAGGGCAGATAAACCAGGTGATCTTTAATCTGGTTATAAACGCAACGCAGGCCATGCGTGATGGCGGAACGATCCGTATACATGCTGAAAACATACATGCTGATGAACAAATCACCTTACCGCTCTCAAACAGGGACTACATAAAAATAACGATTACCGACAACGGCATCGGGATACCGTCAGAACATATTCACAAGATTTTCGATCCCTATTTCACAACAAAACAGAAGGGAAGCGGACTTGGCCTCTCAAGCACCTACGCGATTATTAAAAATCATGAAGGATACATTGATGTAGATTCAGAGGAGGGTTTAGGAACGACCTTCTCTATTTATCTGCCGGCTGACAGGGGGCACTCCCCGCGTGAATTTCAGAAGAACCCCACGATACTCGAAGGTGAGGGGAATATACTGCTTATGGATGATGACGAAAACATATTAGCGGCCGTCAGTAAAACCCTCATGAAAATAGGCTATGACGTTGAGCCTGCAAGAGACGGCGCTGAAGCAATCACGCTGTATAAGCAGGCAATGGATTCAGGGGAACCTTTTGATGCGGTCATTATGGACCTGACAATTCGTGAGGGCATGGGCGGCAAGGAAGCGATAAAAAAATTGCTGGAAATTGATCCCGGAGTCAAGGTAATTGTAGCAAGCGGTTATTCAACTGACACAATTATGGCAAATTATAAAAAGCATGGTTTTTGCGGTGTCATTACCAAGCCTTACCAGATCGAGGCATTGAGCGAACTTTTACACAATGTAATATTTAACCGCATCTGAATTTCATGGCACATTTATTATTGCAGCATATCGCCTAAAAACCTTTAAGAAAACTCCCTGTCATATACCTTCCTCCCTGACAGTCCTCCGGGACGTGCAGACACTAAACTGTCTATACATTTATGGGCACTCTTATCTGTGATCTGTCCCGGGCACAGTGTCCTGGGGACCGGAATGCGTCCTGCTGAAAACATGGGTCCCTCTCTATAGAATAAAATCCTGTCGAACTCAATATTTTGTGACTTGCATCACATCTTTCATCCCCTTTCTTTTATTACCATAGAAATATGAAAAATATTACTGCATATAAAATAAGAAAGATTAAACTTTTCATTGCTCTCAGTCTCCTTGCAGGCTTGTTGGGATGCGGCAGCGGAGGAGGGGGAGGTGAAGGAATCATGTCCAGTGAACATGGGGGGACGGAAACTGTCGAACCCGCTCCGGACCCGGCTGTCGATAAATCCATAACACTTACATGGAGCAGACCGACTGCAAACAGCGACGGCTCTGATTTGGACGACCTGTTCGGATATAAAATATACTATGGTTCCTCTTCAAGTAACTATACACAGTCAATCGATGTTGGCATATCCACAAGCGCCGTCATCAGCGGTCTGTCTTCCGGATCGTGGTGCTTTGCCACCACCGCCTATGATGACGCAGGAAATGAAAGTGAATATTCAAACGAGGCGTGCACGACAATTTCATAATGAATGCTTTTTGACTTGGCCCCGGGGACAATAAGAGTAATCTGCTGTGACAGGTAAGCATTGGCCCCGCTGTTTATTTCATGCCGGAAGAACGCAGCGGATGCCCATCAATCATTATTTCTCCGCGTACATCCGGTGTCTGCCCGCACTATCTTCATGATACTCTGATTCTTCATTTACACTCCACAAGTCATGGCGGGCTCCCTGAATATTTTTCACTGCCAGCATTGCCGTCAACATGGAGTGGTCCTGATTATTATATCTATGCAGACCGTTTCTCCCTATGAGCTGAAGATTGCCGATTTTCTCTAAAAACCTGCGTATAATGTCCAGCATCTCCCGGTATCTGGAATCATAGGCAGGATATGCCTTGAGCATACGGACCACGCTCCCGTCTTCTACGTCAGAAGACTTTGCTATCCCTATCACTTCCAGTTCCCGCTTGCCAAGTTCGATAAGCTCCCTGTCCGGGAGATTCCAGAGCTCATCGCCTTCGAAACAGAAATATTCAAGACCGAGGCAGGACTTGTTCCGGTCCGCAACCATGTAAGGACTCCAGTTCTTGAAGTTCTGGACCCGCCCGAGTTTGACGACAGGGTCATGGATGTATAACCAGTTATCAGGGAAGAGTTCAGACTGATTTACAATTAATGCAACGGTGAGAAAATCTCTATAGCTGAGATTGTTTGCAGCATCAAGCACCTCCACAGGCACGGCAGGAGTGAATTTCTGAATGAGTTCCCTGACAGGCATGCTGCTGATGAAATGATTTCCGTAAAAAAACCTGTTCTTCCCGTTCACTCGTGCTTCTACGGACTCTATTTTCTGTTTCTTTCTGTCCCATATGATTGATTGAATATCATTTCCGAGTTCAATCCTTGCGCCGCGTTTCTGAATGATTCCTGCAACCCTTTGCCACATCATCCCCGGACCCAATTTAGGATAATCAAAGGAATCAATCAGTGTTTTTGCAATGTTTCCGTTATTTCCTTGATGAGGTTTTCTCAGGGTGTTTCTGATAGCATTCCGTAAGGAGAGCCCTCTGATCCGCTGTGCCGCCCACTCGGCCCTTATTTCACTGCATGGAATGCCCCACACTTTTTCCGTGTATGCCTTGAAGAAGGTATTGTATAAACGCTTTCCAAATCGATTCGTAACCCACTGCTCGAATGTGTCTTCATTCTTACAGGGGAACAGCCGGGAATAGATATAACTGAGGATGATCCTGGAGCTGTTCCAGATACCGAGCCCTGATAGTGCATTTAAGGGTCGAATGGGATAAAAAAAATATTTCTTATTAAAGTAGATCCGTGACAGCCGTTTGCAGTGAAGGAAGTCCTCATTGAGGACTTCCTCCCACATTTCCCTTGCCTCATCAATCTTGGTAAAAAACCGGTGCCCGCCTATGTCAAAGAAATAGTCCTTGTAATTGACCGTTCTTGAAATTCCGCCGACCACCTGCTCTTTTTCAAGGACAATTGACTCCTTGCCCAGTTTGCATAATTGATACGCAGCGGTAAGTCCTGCCGGTCCGGCGCCGATTATGACGACTCTATCATGAGCTAATTCTTCAGCGGAATCCTGCATAGTACATTGGATACAGTTCAGGGGCAGCAGGGACCCGGCTCTGCTCTCTCAGGAGAGCTCCGGTGTCACAGTGTCATCATACCATCTAAAATATTTTTTATCTACGGTCGATCAGGTTAGCTAATAGTCTTTTAAAGAAATATTATTGGCTTGCTGTTCTCCATCAACTTTTTCCCAATTTCTTATTGACATCATTAAGTATTTTCTTCAGAGAGTCGACCTGCTCGCTCAGCGACTTTTCCCCCTCAGCGTCATGATGGTCAGAGGGCATTTCATCACCCGCGGAGGACATGTGCTCAAGTCTGGATACACGTTCAAAAAGCCCTTCCAGGTGCTTGGCGGACTGATCTCCTTTCATGGTGGTCACTTCGGCCTCCACCCGGTCTATTTTTCCTGATAACGAAGCAATTTCCTCAATGCTTTTTTTCACCGCTGATTCAATTTCGATAATTTTGACCGCAATATCACCTGCCAGCGCGCGATAGTCTGAATCTTCATTTTTTTTCACCGGTTCAGAAACATCAGCATCATGAGAAATATTCGAAAAATCACGTGACTCAAGGTCATGTACAACTTCCCGGATGATATCATCAGTGACTTCTTTTTTGCCCTCTACATATGATGTCAGCAGGGCGAGATCGCATAAAATATTTATCAGCCGCGGAATACCCCTGCTGAATTTATAAATAAACTCCGTCATGGCCCCCTGAAACTTTATGACAGAAGGATTCCCGGCAATAGCGAGACGGTGCTTAATATATTTTACCGTCTCATCAATTGTCAGCGGGCTGATGTGGTAATTAATATTGATGCGCTGACGCAACTGCATCATTTCCGGAAGCATGAGGGTCTTATTCATCTCCGGCTGTCCGACGAGTATTATTTGAAGGAGTTTTGCCCTGTCTGTTTCAAGATTTGACAGCAATCGTATTTCTTCCAGCAGTTCAGGGGAAAGATTTTGCGCCTCATCTATGAGTAATATGGGATGATATTTTTTTGCGTACTGATCGATGAGAAAGTCGTTTAATTCACTCAATAGTTTGGTTTTGCTTTTCCCCTCCACTTCCAGGCCAAAGTCTTCGTTTATCATTGATATCAGATGTTCTGATGAAACCTTTGTATTGTTAATCCTTGAAAGTTTTATAGATTCGTTAAGGTTCTTTATGAAGTTTCGGATTATGGTGGTCTTGCCTGATCCGATTTCACCCGTTATAAGGATAAAACCGATTCTCTCCTTGATCCCGTAATCCAGGTACGTCATCGCCTTTTTATGAGTGCTGCTCTGGAAAAGAAACTCCGGATTGGGCAATAACTCAAAGGGTTTGCATTTCAGTGAAAAATGTTTTTCATACATAATAACAACCTCAAGAGCCGCCCTTTCTTTTCTCTATAATAATAACAGGAGGAGGGTCCGTCAAGATTTGCCTCGCACGAAAGGTCATTTCCTGTTCCATACCTGTGCATAATAAGTGGGTCTTCACCCCGTGGTTACCTGCTCTCCAGCTGATTTCGCTTACCCCAATTACTGTTCTGACTCTTATTGATCCCCCTTTCCCCCATCCTTAAGAGGGTCCCGCTTCTGCGTTATTTTCATGTAAAGAGAGAGTGCTTCCCTGTGTTCAGGGTCTGCATCAAGAACATCCTGTAACATTGTTTCTGCCCCTTTGGTATTTTCACGGGCCGCATAAATTTCTGCAAGCAGCATTTTTGATGATATTCTGTCCGGGGAAAGGGATAAAGATTTCATCATCGTCTCTTCTGCTTTAGCGTATTCTTCTCTTGCAGCATAGAGTGAAGCAGCAATTTCATATGCCTCGGGATCCTCGCCCCCTCCCATTAAATACTGTCCTATCTCTTTTAACGCACTATCCGGTCTGGCCATCTTCATATGCACCTTTGCCAATAACAGACGGGCTTCATAAAGAGACGGGTTCAGACGCACCACCTTGAGCAATTCTCTCTCTGCAGCCTCATATTTTTTCTGCAAAAAATATGCAAGGGCAAGTTTATGCCGTGCCTCAAAATAGCTTCCATCCTTTTCAATCGCCTTTTTAAATGCGATTACTGCTCCGTTCGGGTTCCCCTTTTCGAGAAAGTGAAGGCCGCTCTCGTAATACTGGTGCTTGTCGATATGTTGATTTGCACACCCCGCAATAAATATAAAAACCGAAATGATGGATACTGAAGTTCTTCTCAACACGTATATCCTCCGGAATGATTAACAGACCGGATATTATTAATCGTCCGGACCCTCTTTACTGATCATATATCTCTCGTCAGTTCTTCATATAATTCGGGGCTTTTTTCCAGAATTTCCTGCTCAATTTTTTCTACATTGCCCATATAGGGTGTACGAATGCCGTGATAATCGACGGGACCACCGATCGCCTCAAATTGAAAGCCGAACTTATTGAGTAACATGACGATTCCCTGTGTCATTACCGCATACCAGTGGGTTATATTTCTCCGTTTACTTTCCTGATATATGGCCTTATAAAGACTTATTATTACTTCATGCCGTCTTCTTCTGTCACTATAGGATTCGCTCGCACGCCTCGTGCCTTTATGTCTGTATTTATCGTCCGCCCTCCGTATATGGGACCTCTTATTCGAATAACCGGACGCATAATCAAAACTTCCGATACTCCTTCTTTCTTCATCAGGGCCATAGATGTATTTATCCTCCGATCTCCTCCTGTAGTCCCTGTGTATGACAAGCCGTGAGATCTCAGCGATACATGACCTGTCCAGTTCATCCTTATGTATGTCTAATTCACAGAATTTTTCAGTAGGGAATTCTTCGCTGGAATGAAGTATTAAGTTTATAGCCCCGACAATCTTCTGCCTGTCATCTTTTACCGCAAAGTGTACGGCATAGTTGTCATACACATCGGTTACTATTTCATCAGGATAGTTATCCGGATTCTCAAAGCCCCATTCGTAGCAGTAGACTTTGTAGCGCAGCCGGTAAATGCTTTTCAGTTCTTTTTCATCCGATACAGGCGTCACTATTAATGACATAACAACCTCTCACACAAAGGTGATACTCTCCGTCAAACTCCTGCTCTTTCCTGCTCTTTGATACACAGCTATTCGTAATCCGGATAATAGTAAGACATACGCAGTCCACGAAGCTACATTATTATAAACAGACTGGTTCCCCTTGTTAAAATAACGCCATACAATAACATAAATCATGTGACATGGCAAAAGATGCACACATTAATACCGTGCCATGTCTCACATTTATTTAACTCGGAATTATAGACCGTAAACTTTAAAATTATTTACCGGCCCTTTTACCCGGCAAATATTGTTCTTGAATATCATGCTGTTATCTTAAAGCATTCATCTTCTCCTGTCTCTTTAAAGTATCATGAAATGACATTCCTGAAATATGGCACAAATATTGCAAATACCCCGGATTATTTGCTTGACAAAAAGAACGTCATATTTTATAACTATATGTCATCGGGGACATGGGAAATGAGACGTGGACATAACTGCTTTGTGCAATCCTCTCTTTAATTTCCCGCTAAATCAGTAAAAGCAAAATTTTGCGGCCGTACCTTGAAGTAACCAAATGAGTATGCCTTTCCGCATACTGCATAACTCGAGTTTTGCGGACTTATGGAAAAGCAATAGCAGCGTTACGGTAACATCCGTAATAATTTGCACAATTTGATTAAAAGAAAGGTGGGGAAAATGAAAAAAGTGACAATTTTTTTTATTATGATGTTTCTTCCAGTTATTGCACACCCGGTATATGCAGCGTTATATGATCGTGGAGGCGGGCTCATCTATGATGATGTAATGGATATCACATGGATGCAGAATGCAAATTATACGGGAAATACAATGATATGGGATGAAGCCATTCAGTGGGCAGATAATCTTGTTTACCATGACTACGATGACTGGCGGCTGCCAGCGACCGATGTTTCATGTTCAGGATATGATTGCACAGGCAGTGAAATGGGACACCTTTTTTATAACGAGAATGTAACGTCAGACGCTGGTGGATGGTTTACCGATGTCAGGCCTTATATGTATTGGACAGCCGCTGAAGATGAAGTTGACGCGTCCAGGGCGTGGAGGTTCAATTTCTCGAGCGGTTCCCAGGGTACGAGCGCAAAGACATCAACACGTTATGCATGGGCTGTCCGAGATGGGGATTCCGCCGGCCCCGTAGCCCCCGAACCGGTAAGTTCGGTCCTTTTTCTCTCCGGGGGTGCAACAATGGCGGCACGATGTTTCAGGAAAAAGCAACGTCAGATTACATGAGCAACGGGCTATCTTTTTTTGAAGTCTCCTGAAGCAGTACCGCAGCCAGCTCAATCCCCTTCAACACAGGGAGGGGATTGGCTGGCCATACACAGATACGCAGGGTCATTATGAAAAAGTCTCCTCGTTCTTGACTAATAATTCAACAGTGTGTCATCTTTTTAAAAAGCAATCTACCGGACAGTTGTTGTATCCGGCAGAAGAAAAATGGGCCGGGCAGTATGAGGATGACATATCTCCCCTTTTAATAATTGAAGGAGACAACGCACTATAATAAAGACAGCAACTGTAGTATCAGGCATGGTCGGATTCCTTATGCTCTTTTCTCATTATGTCCCGTCTGTTGAAGGGGCAGATCAAAACACACAACAGGTCATGCCTGTCGTGACGGAAGGGAAAACGGTAATGGCCCATTACACCTTGACCGTTGAAGGACAGGTCCTTGACACATCAAGACAGAGAGAACCATTAAAATTCAAGGTTGGAAGCGAACAGGTGTTACCGGGATTCGAGAAAGCTGTTCAGGGGATGAAGGTGGGAGAGAAAATAGCCTTTCAGGTCAGTCCTGACGATGGATACGGCGAGGAAGATCC
>JBFKMY010000021.1:0-14535 GCA_041629615.1 Thermodesulfovibrionia bacterium
ACGCTGATATTCCGGAAAGAGCTTTTTGAACAGGAATTATCCCAAATTCCAATTCATAGATTTAAGAAAAAGCATACATTAATAACGCAGGAGGAGAGCGCCTTGTGAAGCCTGTACTTATAGACACGCATTGCCACCTTGATATGGAGGCCTTTGACGAAGACCGGAACGAGGTCGTCAAGAGGGCAGTGGATGCCGATATTCAGTATATGATAAATATCGGCTCCGACAGGAAGGGAAATATAAAAGGACTTGAATTATCGAGGGAATATCCCAATATTCGTTGTGCAGTCGGCATTCATCCCCATGATGCCAGGACGCTGGACGGGCCATTGTATAAAGAACTGGAAAACTGGACGAAAGCGCCGGGGGTTGTGGCAATCGGTGAAATAGGACTTGATTATCACTACCTGCATTCACCCAAGGGTGTCCAGATAGAAGCATTCAGGAAGCAGGCGGCACTGGCGAGAAGCCTGGGTCTTCCCATCATTGTCCACAGCAGGGAAGCAAAAAAGGACACGATACGTGTACTTCAGGAAGAAGTGGAGGACACCCCGGGCGTTCTCCATTGTTTCTCCGGCGACATTGATATGGCCAAAAAAGCAATGGAACTTGGTCTCCATATTTCTATTGCAGGGCCTGTAACGTTTAAGAATGCCGGGAAGCTGAGGGACGTTGCCCGGTTTGTTCCTGATGAATTTTTACTTATCGAGACGGATGCGCCGTATTTAAGTCCTGTGCCATTACGGGGGCGCAGGAATGAGCCGTCTTTTTTAACACATACTGCATTGGCCGTGGCGGACATAAGGGGCATAACTGTTTCTGATCTGGCAAGGATTACAACGCATAATGCAATGAGGTTGTTTAAAACAGGGGACCTTTCAGAGAAAGGTGAGATAGCATACAGAATAAGAGACTCTCTTTATCTCAACATAACAAACAAATGTACAAATAAATGCAGATTCTGTGTAAAGTTTCGTACAAGCTATGTGAAAGGCCATAATCTTCGGCTTGAGAGGGATCCTACGGCTTTGAAGATAATTAAAGCAATAAACGATCCAAAGGGATACAGGGAAATCGTATTTTGCGGAATCGGCGAGCCGCTCATAAGACTTGATGTTGTCAAGAAGGTGGCTGCGTGGATCAAGGAAAACGGGGGACGGGTCAGGATCAACACAAACGGGCATGGTAACCTGATTCACGGCAAAAACATCCTTCCGGAACTCCGGGGAATTGTTGACAGTCTTTCCATCAGCCTTGATGCAGAGGATGCAGCAAAATATGAGAAAGTCTGCAGACCCATGATCAAAGGTGCCTTCAACGGGATCGTTGCTTTTATTAAAGAGTCTAAAAAATATATACCGGACGTGAAAACCACCGTAGTCAACATTCCGGAGATCGATATCGGCAAATGCAGTGCTCTTGCTGCAGAATTGGGCGTGGAGTTGAGGGTCAGGAATTTTAACGAGGTAGGGTAGATTTTCATACGTGAACATTTGACGGACAGGGGAGGGGTCAGTACTGGATTTTTTCGAGAAACAGTCCGCATGCAGGAGCTGTCATGCCCGCTCTCCTGCGGTCCCTGGCATTGAGTATGCCCCTTACCCTGTCCGGGGCGGTCCTGCCTCTGCCTGTCTCTACAAGGGTCCCCACAATATTTCTTGCCATATGTCTGAGAAAGGCATTTGCCTGAATGCTGATCTTAATGACCGGTGCATTGACGGTAAAAGAAATAAAATCAAATGAATCTCTTTCCGACAGTTCGATTTTTATAATTTCTCTGACAGGATTTTTTGCACTGCAGCCGGAGGCGCGGAATGAGGAAAAATCATGCTTCCCGATGAGATAGTTCGCTGCAGCTCTCATTGCATCACAATTTAGTTGATAGGGCATCTGCCACGAATATCTCCTGAGGAAAACCGAACCGATTCCGTAACGGGAAATGAGATAGGAATATGTTTTGTTTTGAGCGCTATAACGCGGATGGAAAGAGGCCGGGCACTCCTCGGCATGCAGTACCCTGATGTCCTTTGAAAGATGTGCGTTCAGGGCCCGGGGAAATATCCGTGGGTCCAGGTCGGTATTGGTTTTGAATGACGCTACCTGCTCAAAGGCATGAACCCCAGCATCTGTTCTGGACGCCCCGGTGACTCTCAGTTCCTCCCCGGTAACGGCAAATACGGCGTCCTCCAATAATGCCTGAACGGTATCATCATTTTTCTGGACCTGCCATCCCGAATATCCGGTCCCGTCATACTGGAGGATGAGTTTGACCTGTCTCATGATAATGAAGAACTGATGTTAAAACTATATGGAGCCGCACATGACCCCCGGGACTGGCTGTCTTTGAATAATCGGCAATCCATGATTAAATGAACGGCTTTATAGTATCAGATTTGTAAATGAATAACTATATGAAGCAGTAACTTCAGGAACTGTAGCATGGCACATTAGTGTGACAGGACGTTTCTATGGAAGTCACACATTTTTTATTGTAGAATAACGGAAATTCAATTCATTCCTTCTTCTAACCTCCTCTAACTTAATAATAAAAACAGGACAGTCCTGTCTTTTCCGCCACTGGCATATATATTGCAATTTCACTGGTATCTCAAATTTATTTTTTGTAAAGGGAGTGTTTTTTCACTATATATTACGTCGATCTGAGATAACTGAAACCTGCATTCATACATGCCTGTATTAAAAAAGGAGGACATGAGAAGATAATGAAACAGCATACCGTGGGATATATACTTGGTACGTTAGGGGTAGTATTTCTTGCCCTTGCTTTAACAGCGTGCGGCAGCAGCGGCGGCGGCAATTCCAGCCCTGCCAGTGTAACCCCGTTCGACACGCCGCCTGCAGATAATCAACCTGTGACAGTTTCAGGTGTAGCTGCTACGGGTGCACCGATGGCAGGGAACGTTTATCTGAAGGATTCAGACGGCACGGAACTCGCACCTGCTGCGATAAACAGTGACGGAAGTTTTACCTTTGATGTGGACGGTCTTACCGCTCCATTTTATCTCTATGCCGGGGACAATGCAGGAAATACTCTTTACTCGATTGCCATGGGACCGGGGATTGCAAATATTAATCCCTTTACCAGTCTGGCACTGGCTGCTGCAGCGGGAGTGCATGATCCCCGGGACGTCTTCAATGGCCTTCTTCCTGTCACACAGACTGACCTTGACAGGGCCTTACATGACCTCAGGAACGTATTCCTTTATTTGCTATGGCTTTTCGATGCAGATGTGAATCCGTTTACCGATCCCTTTGCTGCCGACCACACCGGTCTTGATGCACTCTTCGATTACGTCAAGGTCGAAATTATAGCCGGAACGGCATTTTTTAATGACGTTCAGGGGAACTCACTCGGGCAGGTATTTACCAGTTCACTGCTGGACAGCAGCTCCGCTAATGTTCAGGTAACAGGAAACGGCTATAACAAGCCCGATTCAGACAATATAGCCATATTGTCATTGAATGTAGATGAATCATCCCTTGGTACAGGTCAGGTGAGCTATGCATACAAACAGATAGGTTTTTCCAGCGATGTCATAACAGGCATTTCATTTGTGGGCGGGAGTGTAACTGTTACTGGTGTGGGAACTGCAAATGAACTGGCAGGGTATACGTTCTCTGCAGTCATAACCGACGGCAATCCCGATGCAATGGGCATGGAGATTCGCAAACCTGACGGATCTTTATTAATGAGCACGGTGTCCCGGGACATAATTGACGGGATCGGATACACGGTAACGAATAACTAACGAATCAATACTGTAAGGAATTAAGGGAGAAATTAATATGAAACCAGGACGTCTCTATGTGGTATCAGCAGTCATCGTCTGTCTGCTCGTGTTTTCAACGAATGCATTTTCAACGCAAAGCGCAAGTCTGATGTTCCAGGAACAGGATCTGGGAACGGGTTGGTGGCAATACGATTATACGGTCACCAATACATCGGACAACGGGGAGTCTCTCTATATGTTCCTGCTGGACTTTGACCAGACAATTACCATACAGGGATCATCGCTCCCTCAATCATGGTTCGGCGTAGTATGGGAGGGAACCAATGTGACCACCTTTCTGGATGCGAGAAGCATAAATCCGGCTTCCTATATCAGTGCGGGAGAATCTCTGAACGGCTTTTCATTTCAGGCGAACAGTCAGGTGGGCACTCTTTCATATCATGCCGAGTTTCTGAATGTTTCCTCAGTAGCTGGTTCCACGAGTCCTGCAGCGATTACGGTAGTTCCCGAACCACTGAGTTCATTTTTGTTCATAACAGGCGGAGCAGTAATAATAATGAAGAATCGACTGAGAAAAAAGATGCTGTCAAATTAAAAAAGCGCGTACTTCGCTACTGCCCGGCCTTGTTCGGCATCAGATTCATTCTGCCGTCATGTCCGAATACATTTTCTTCATTTTATTCCACGATAAATGCGTCACTACCTGTTTTTATTTGATATGATGAGCGTCACCAGCTTCATGGCCTGCGAACGCTGTGCAGGTATTCCGGGGGTTGACAGTATATTGCATTTATAATATATATAATAAGATCCGGAACTGCGCAACCGTGCCCTGTCTGTACTTCAACGACCATGAAAGGGAGGCAATGAATGAACGCTGCAATCAGATTCTGTTACATGGTGCTGATATATATTATTTTGACGGTTTTGGTCCAGCCTGTCTTTTCGCAGGCACAAAACCCGGACCTTCAGAGGGGAATAGCAGAGTTCAGACAGGAAAATTTTGAAGAGGCACTTGATAGTCTGTTAAAGGCCCTCGCAGCCGAACCCGCATCATCTCTTCCCTCCTATTATCTTGGAAAGACCTATAAGAATCTTCAGAATTACATCGAGGCAAAGAAATATTTCAGGAATGCCCTTTCCCTTTCACCGGTGATCAAAGAGGCCTACATCGAACTGGCGGAGGTCCATTATCAGCTTGGTGAGCATCAGGATGGACTGGATATTCTGGCGAAAGCAGAAAGAGAAAATATCCGGCCCGGACAGACTGCATATGTAAAGGGTCTTGTCCTTTTGGCATTGAATAAAAACCTTGAGGCTGTGGAATCATTCAGAACGGCCCGGGAAATGAACCCTGAACTCCTTCAGGCAGCTGAGTATCAGATAGGCGTGGCATTTCTGAAAGAGGGACAACTCGAGGAAGCGGAATGGCGATTCAGTAACGTCATCAACGAGGACCCTGATACGGATATGGGGCTCTTTGCCAGAAGTTATCTGGAAAAGATCCCGAGGAAGAAAAGTGCGCAGACGCCTCTCCGGTATTATCTCGGTGTGCATTTCCAGTACGATGACAACGTTGTTTTAAGACCGGAGGACGAATCGGCGGCAGCGGATATTTCCGATGACGATGATTATCGGGAGGTAATAGCCGCAGGCATAGAGTTTTTTCCTGAGACGACAGGGCCAGTGGGTATTGACGGCCATTATTCCATGAACTACAGCAACCATCATGATCTGGAATCCCGCGATTATCACAGCCACTCATTCGTCCTCGTCCCGTATTATCAGATAGATGTAAGCAGCAAGGTGGCACTGGGAGTGAATTACAGCTATAGCTGGCTTGATGACAACACGTATCTTGCAACAGGATCGGTGAGCCCGATCTATACGCGTGTATTCGCCAAAAATCATACATTTCAAACATATTTAGGATATGAGAGAAAAGAGTTTTTTTGGCACACGGAAAATGCAGATGAAGACAGGGACGCCGACGAATATAGTGTTACCTTCAACTGGTATTACTTTTTTGCACAGGACAGGGAAGCATTAATCCCGTTCATGGAGAAGTTTGATCTCAGTTCCTTTGGGCAAAACAAGGGCTATTTTAACCTTTTGTACCGGGTAGTCAGAAATGATACGGAAGGAGAAAACTGGGACGCTGTCGGGAGCACATGGATGGCAACAACACTTTTCGATGTGCACGAAAAAATCAAGCTCAGCATCTCGGGAAATACGGTTTACTGGAATTTCGCAAACAGGCACACTTTTTTTGACGTTGAACGGAGAGATCTCGGTTACGGGTTTTCAGCCCTGTTCTTTTACCGGTTTTTCAGGAATGCCAATATTCAGTTTCTCTATGCATATAACCGGAACGATTCCAATATCGCACTCTACGATTATGACAGAAACATATACAGCGTCGGGATCGAGTGGCGATATTGACCTGCTCAAGCAGACATGTTTCTGCTTATAATAATTATGAAAATTATACAGGTATATTAGTATAATAGATAAGAGAGATTGACTGGAATTATCAGGAGGTATTCCCCATGTACAGAGAAAAAATCATATTTTCATTTTACGCTGTCCTGTCCGCACTGTTATTTTTCCTTGCCGGCACACCTGCACTTGCTGAAACGGAGGGGAAATTCACTTTTATCGATGGAAGGGTTGATATACTGAAAGCAGACCGGGACACAGCCGTTCCTGTGGAAGCGGGCGCCACTGTATCTGTACAGGACATTATCAGGACAAAAAGCAATTCCAGGGCTGAAATAACCATGAATGACGGCACGGTGCTACGGCTTGCCGGGGGGGCAAGGGTAGAAATTGCGAATTATCTGCTTGACGGGCAGGGTGCGGCGCAGGAGGGAACGTTTAACCTTCTGAGGGGCAAGATGAGGATCATGAGTCCGCGACCGATTCCCGCCCTTGAGATAATGACCCCGAATGCCAGAGCTGATACCATCAGGGGAACGGACTTCCTGATTATCTACGAGAAGGGGAGCACATGGTTTTATGGCAGCGGAGGCACCCTCCGGGCTGCCAGAAGGGAAGAGCCTGGCCAGGCTGTTTCCATCGCCCGACGCAATTGCGTCCGGATCATGGCCGGTAAATCCATAAAGGATTCCTGCACATTTAATGATATTGATGAAACAAAGCACAGATGGGACACGGCAGCCACCGAACAGGTGCCTGTTGTAGCCCAGTTGCCTACTGAGGGGGAACTTTATACATACACTCCGCTTGGCGGCAGGGCCATTGATACACCCTCAGAACCGGTGTCAATTGCATCGCCTGATTTAACCTGTACACAATGCCTCCTTCCCGATCTACCACTCGTGCCGGCTGCTGTATTTCCGGTACCCGGACCGGCAGTCAAGATGGGTGATTTTGAGAGGATTGATTAACAGATCAAACGGAAGGGAGCAGCACAAAGATTCTGCTGTTATTTACCGGACAAGGAGTTGACCATGGAACGAAACAGCATATGTGAGATTTCAGGCAGGGGGGGGATGGGCGTGTCTCTTCTTGCCATTTCAATTGTTTTACTATTGGTTGCATATGCGGGCAATGCTGCCGGCGTCACTGTTCAGACCGAGCCCAGCACAGTTGATCTGGAAAATGCCCTTATAACGGGCGCGAACGGGATATTTAACGAGGGCGTATGTTCCGGCCTCAGCCTTTCTGATATCAGGTATACCGGAACACTGGAAGCATCGGGGACATTTACCGGTGGCCTGTCATCCGGGATTGGTATCGATACCGGGATTATCCTGACGAATGGATTGGCAAAAAATGCTGAAGGAAGTGCCGGATCGAACTCTGCCCCCAACATATCCGGGATTGGCAGCGGACTGCGGGATACTGATCTTGAAAGCCTTATTCCGGGGCTGTCCACCACGGATGCAACAGTGCTCGAGTTTGATCTGCAAACAGCCACAGGTAATTTTTTTATTTCATTTGTTTTTGCATCTGATGAGTATAAGGAAAAGGTAGGTACGACGTTTAATGATATCTTTGCATTCCTCTACCGGGAAAAAGGAACCGGCGGCCCTTTTAAGAATATAGCGCTTATCCCCCTGACGACCATTCCTGTTGCTATCAACAATATTAATCATGTAAATAATTCCAGTTTTTATAAGAACAATGATTTCCTTGAATTTTTCCCTTCGACAGCGCCATTTTCTCACGAATATGACGGTTTCACTCATGTCATTACCGCGTATGCCCTCGGCCTTGATCCTGCCAGACGATACGAAATCAAGCTGGCCATAGCAGACGGTGATGACAATTTAATTGACTCCGCAATGTTTATGAAAGCCGGAGGACTTTGTGACACTCCACAGTTTATCACTATCATTACTACTGATCTCCCCTCACAGGTGGTGGGGACATCATATACTGCCACAATTGTGGCTGACGGAAGTTCGTCGGTGCCTTATACGTGGGACATTATTGACATAAGCCTGTCTTCCGGCCTCCCTGATGATATTCTGTCCGGAAACCTTCCTTCAATCTCCGCAAACAGCGATAAAACGGCCGTGTTCACCTGGGTGCTGCCTGCTATAGCGGAAGGTGAGCATATCGATATTACCATTCAGGCCATGGACCAGGACGGGAATACCGCCCTTGCGGTTTTCAGATACACTGACCCTGAAGCACAGGATACTTCTGTGAATGCCCGGGGCGGCGGTGACGGCGACGGTGGGGGCTGTTTTATTGCCACAGCCGCCTACGGCAGTTATCTTGATCACCATGTAAAGACTCTGAGGGACTTCAGGGACAATTATCTTATCACGAACACCCCGGGAAAAGCATTCGTTTCATTATATTACAATACGTCACCTCCTGTTGCTGATATCATAAGAGAACATGACACCCTGAGGGCTGCGGCAAGGATCGTACTCACACCTCTTGTTTACAGCGTTCAATATCCGGAAATTTTCCTTCTGACTCTTGGACTGGTGATATCTCCTTTTGTGTACCGGAGGGTCAGAAAGGGTAAATAGCAGGGCTGATACATAACAGAAATATTATAGGTCATGAAACGCCGGTCATCTCCACGGATGCAGGCGTTTTTTATCAACAGGGAACGGGCTGTTCCGTTTGACATTAACATTTGGTTTTTATAAGCTAAGTGAAATATGGACAAGAAACTCCGCTCTATCGTTCAATTTTCCCGTCACATTGTATTGTCAGCAATGCTGCTCATTCCTTTGATTCCGGGCTGTAGTAAAGAGAGTACGGAGGGAGTACCATTTGTTGCTTCCATCAATAAGGAACAGATAAGACTCGATGATTTTCAGAGGGAGATGGCGTTGCGGTCAAAGCAGAACCCTTCGTATAAAGTAACACGCAGTTCCATTGATGAGCAGCTCAATACAATCATTGACCGGAAATTGATGATACAGGAGGCCATGAAGCTGGGGCTTGCACGAAAAAAAGATTTTGTAAGGACCATTCAAACCTTTTGGGAGCAGACGCTCATAAGAGAACTGATAGATGAAAAGAACAGAGAGTGGGAAGACCGTCTCTTTGTTACCGGTCATGAGATAAGCGACTATTATGAAAAAATGCGATACAGCATGACCATAAAAGTCATAATGGCCGGAAACAAAGCTGAAGCTGACAGCATTCTTGATAAGGCGCGGAAAGGAGAAGTCCTGCAATGGGACACTCTCGGGCCGGTAACGTATCATGATGTCGTTTCCGGTAATTTAAAAAAAGCCTTTGACATGCCGGAGGGACAATCGGGCATAGTGGAGGATGAAAAGGGATTCATGGTTGTCAACATTGAAAAAAAAGATGTGCTTGATCTGCCGCCTTTAGACTCTTTGCAGGACCGGATCAAACAAACTCTATTGCAGCAGAAGAAGACCGATGCCCTTGAAGTATGGCTCAGGGATGTGAGAGATAAAGCCGTTATTGAGGTCGACCATGCACTGCTGGATGCTTCTTATCAAATAGAAAGTGTGTCAATGCAGGAAAATCATGCCGGACAGGCCGGGGACAGAGATGTCAGGTAATCACGGTTTCAGAAGAAAAAACCATTTTATCAAAAAAGGCTTTCAGCTCAACTTCTCCGTCAGGTTTCTTGTCTTGATTATCGTTGAGGCGGTGCTTCTGGCCGGCCTGTTCTGGTACGTGTCACAGAATACATTAACCACAGGGTATCAGGGCGCGCAATTAAGAATAGAGGACACCTCAAGTTTTTTCTTCCCTTCCGTTGCCTATGCGGGCCTTATTATTGTCGGGGTGGTTTGTTGTATCGGACTGGTCGGACTTATATTTATTTCCCATAAAATCGCGGGACCGCTGTACCGTTTTGAAGAGAGCCTGAAAGCAATTGGCGCGGGCGACCTCACGCATACATTTACGTTGCGCAAAAAGGACCAGCTCGGGGAACTGGCTGAAACGCTGAATGGCTTCACTTCATCGGTCGAAACAAGGGTCCTGGATATAAAGAAGAATTTGCATGAAATTACAAGAATCTTGGCGGAGGTTCAGCTCTATCTTTCATCCGATGACACCGTGGAGATCTCCAAAATAGAGCCGCTCTTCAGGGAGCTCTCAAAGAGGCATAATTCCCTGATCGATGTAGTGGACCACTTTAAAACATCCCAGAAGGATTGAACGAACAATGATGGTGCGGGCCGGGAAGCGTGAGTGAAAAGAGAGGATTCTATGCGTTTATAATTGTTGCAGGTATGAGTATTATTCTCTCTGTTCCCGGGCCTGCAGGTGCAGGGGAAGCGTGGAAGGTCTATGAATCACACTGCTGCAAAATCCACTATATTGATGCTGCTCATTTACGCGACTTTACTCTCCGGATAGGGGGCTACAGATATACCAGTCAGGGCCTCGATGAAAACCCGTCAAATGTGAAAACCAGAGTCGATGAAATTATAGAAAAGGTACAGGCCACACTGGACATGTACCCCCCGGACCTTCGCATATCAATTATGCTGTATCCTGATTATAAAAGCATTCAAAAGATATTCAGAAGTTTCTCCCTTGCAAAAAACATCCCTCTTGCTTTCTATTCCCATAAGACAAAGTCAATTTATGTTGATGTCTCCAGTATTACCGACGGTGTTCTTGCCCATGAAATGGCCCATGCAGTCATTAATTTCTACTTTCCGGTCCCGCCTCCGGTAAAAATGCAGGAAATTCTTGCGCAGTACGTTGATTTGCATATATGGGATTAATATGCATTATTTTCCGCTGTAGTGAAGTAGTATAGTCATTCCGGGCCCTGAAAAGAAAACAATATCCACAATGTACCATGGCACATAGTTGTGTCATGACACAAGCGTGCAGCGCACTCATTTCAGCCTGTCTTCCTGATAATGCTGTAATCCGGATGCATTGTAACTGCCTGATTAATTGTAAAAATAAATAAATAATCGAATTTCTTTTTTCTGGCATATTCTTTGCGATTACATATCTATAATATTGCATTTGCGATCACATCCTGCTTCTCAGTGAATGAGACCATCTGTTGCTCGTATCAGGGAGGACAATTTGAAGAAATTAGTATTAACAATTATTGCAGTCGCGCTTGTCCTGGGACTGTCACACACTATTTTTGCAGCTCCGGATTTTGTTACCGTTGATACGTATCTCTATTCCAGATCTGATGCTACGTATGGAGTATTCGACCCGGACAAACCTGTCAACGCTTTCAGTCTTTTCTTCGAAGCAGGAATATATGAGATATCAGTGTTTGAAGGTGCATGGCGTTCCCAGAGCTTTGGCGGAGTGAATTACACAGATCCCGCGGATTATGCATGGCTCTGGAGCATGAATATTTATCAGGATGCAACGAACAGTTTTATTCTCGGAGACAATAATAATTTTTCTCCATCTGCATCCCTGGCACGTACAGAAGCTGCAATGCTGGGTTCTCTTACGATAAACCAGCCTGCAGACGGCAATATCTGGTTCTTTATTGATGATCCTGATTCATCCCGTGACAACGTTTTTGGAACATCGGTCACTGCCAAAGTTGTCCTTGTTCCCGAACCGGTCAGCTCCAGTCTCTTTGTTCTTGGAGGGATTGTATTTGCCGGCAGAAGATACTGGCAGAAGAGAAGAAGGGGCTGAAGCATTTCTGAATCAATGAATAAGGCCTGGTCACACCAGACCTGAGAGGCCGATTGCTTTTCTTACCTGAAGCATGGTATCAACGGCAGCTTCCCGTGCCTTTTTAGATCCTGCGTCGAGTATTTCTTCAAGCATGTCCGGTTTTTCCAGCAGCTCCTTCCGGCGCTCCCATATGGGTTCCAGGAGGGTAAGGAGATTTTTGATCAAGATCTTCTTGCAGTCAATACATCCGATGCCGGCGGTGGAGCATCCCCCGGCAACTTCTTCCTGCTCTTCTTTTGAGGAGAAGATTTTATGGAGATGGAAAACCGGCGAGAGTTCCGGGTCACCCCTGTCGGTCCGCTTGATCCTCTGCGGGTCGGTTGTCATGGTCCTTACCTTCTGTTCAACCTCTTCCGGTGAATCGGAAAGGAAAATACAATTGTTATAGGTCTTGCTCATCTTCCTTCCGTCAGTTCCCACGACCCTGGGAAATTGCGTTAACAACCCCTCCGGTTCAGGAAAGACTTCGCCGTAAAAATTATTAAACCTTCTCCCGATTTCCCGTGTAATCTCAAGATGAGGCATCTGATCAACCCCCACAGGTACATAGTTGGCCCGGTAAATCAATATATCGGCTGACTGCAGGAGCGGATAACCGAGAAATCCGTAGGTATTCAGGTCTTTGTCCTTGACCTCTGACTGTTTTTCTTTATAGGTAGGGACCCTCTCAAGCCAGCTTAAAGGAGTGACCATTGAGAGCAATACGTGGAGTTCAGCGTGCTCAATAACACGGGACTGGGCAAAGATCGTTGCTCTCTCCGGATCAAGTCCTGCTGCTAGACAATTAACCAGTACATCGTTAACATACTCTTTTAATTGAGAAGTGTCCGCATATTGCGATGTGAGTGCATGCCAGTCAGCAATGAAATAATAACATTCGTATTGTTCCTGCAGGCTGACCCAGTTTTGCAGGGCACCCGCAAGATTGCCGATATGCAGTTTTCCGCTGGGTTGTATTCCGCTGAGGACTCTCTTTCTGGACAATCGTGATCCTGCCTTTCTCTCAGAATATCCTGAGGAGTGCCATAAATAAATTAATGAGGGGAGTAATAAAAATTCCCGCGATCCCTGTCATAAGAAGAATGATAAGAATTATAAAACCGTAGGGTTCGACCTTGCTGTATGCAACCGCCTGCTTATGGGGAAGAAGCCCGATAAGCACCCGTCCTCCGTCAAGGGGAGGGAGGGGGAGCATGTTAAATGCAGCAAGAACAACGTTGATTATAATACTTTGCGTAAACATCATGGTCAAAGGGGTCAGGGCTGCGCTGCCTAAACTCTGAGGCAGTAAAAAGGCCATGGGGGCCAGAAGGAATTTTAAGATCAGCAAACTTGCAACAGCAAGACATAAGTTGGTGACAGGACCGGCTGCAGCGGATATGGCCATGTCTCTTTTAGGGTCTTTAAAATTTGCAGGATTAATCGGGACCGGCTTTGCGTAGCCGAATACAGGGGCCCCGGAAATCAGGAGTATGACAGGAAGGATGACCGTCCCCACGAGATCGATATGCGCAAGAGGATTAAGGGTCAGTCTTCCCATAAGCCGGGCCGTGGGGTCGCCGAGCCTGTTTGCAACATACCCATGGGAGACTTCATGGAATGTGATAGCTATCAGTATGGGAACAGCAGATATGATAAGCTGTCTGATTATGTCCGGAACATCCATTGTCATGGGTTACTATTGTACCTTAAA
This sequence comes from Thermodesulfovibrionia bacterium, assembly GCA_041629615.1. Lineage (GTDB taxonomy): Bacteria > Nitrospirota > Thermodesulfovibrionia > UBA6902 > UBA6902 > JBFKMY01. Next base: position 13,600 of record JBFKMY010000021.1, read on the forward strand.
ATGATCGATTAAATCATGATATGTACCGATTGTCTGCAGAGGAAAAATAAATTTATTCCATATGGATATTTTTAGTCCCAGTTTGTATAATTGACAGGAGACGCCGGCGCCCGGTCAACTGAGCTACTATTATTTCTTCTTTTTCCCCGTGAAATTATAATGAGTACATTGATAAGCATTTCAGATAAAAGAGATTAAAAGGAGAGAACTTGATGAACATTACGATCAAAAATGAAAAACTTGACAAATGGATCAGGGAAGTAAAAGACCTGTGTCAGCCAGATGATGTTTATATCTGCAACGGGTCTAAAGAAGAATACGATCGCATGATAAAAAAACTGATGGAGAGTGGTATTGCCATACCGCTCAAAAAGCGCCCCAACAGTTTTCTCTTCAGGTCCGATCCAAGCGATGTAGCGCGGGTTGAAGACAATACATATATCAGTACGACTTCGCAGGAAGAGGCAGGCCCCACAAACAACTGGATAGCCCCTGCTGAACTGAAAAAGACCATGCGTGACCTTTACAAAGGCTGCATGAAGGGCCGCACCATGTATGTTATCCCTTTTTCAATGGGTCCAATCGGCTCTCCCATTGCAAGGATCGGGGTTGAGATATCTGACAGCCCCTATGTGGTAATCAATATGCATATCATGACACGTGTAAGTGACCGGGTCCTGGACCTGCTGTCAACAGACGGGGAATTTATACCCTGTCTGCATTCAATCGGTGCCCCTCTTGCTGAAGGGCAGAAAGACAGCAAGTGGCCCTGCGCGCCTATTGAAAAAAAATACATCAGTCACTTTCCGGAAGAAAACCTGATCTGGTCCTATGGTTCCGGATACGGGGGGAATGCTTTGCTGGGGAAAAAATGCCTTGCCCTTCGGATTGCCTCTGCCATGGCCAGGCGGGAAGGTTGGATGGCAGAGCACATGC
>JBFKMY010000022.1:0-13432 GCA_041629615.1 Thermodesulfovibrionia bacterium
AAAGGGGAATTCCATAACTCCATGAAAATGATGGGAATTCCCCTTTTATAAACATAAAAACAACGATCACTGGTATGGAAAGGATAAAGTGTATTATATCCTGAAATACTATGGCCACCATCAGGGCATTTCGTGGGAAATAAACTTTTTTAATGATTGAGCTGTTTGACAGAAATACCGTGGGAGAGAGACTTATAGAGTTGGAAAACCATTGCCAGGGGAAGAGCCCGGTTATTAGAAACAGGGTATAGTTTTCCATTTGTATTTTCATGACAACCTTAAATGCTACAAAGAAAACAAATGCATAGGCAAGCGGTTGAGCAATAGACCAGAAATAACCGAGAAAGCTGCTTTTATATCTGACCTTCATTTCCTTCTGGGTCAATACGGTTATTAAGTCGAGATAGTGTTGAATTTTTCTGTTCAAATCTGTATGTCCTGCGCGATAGAATTCAGGTAAGTGATTTCAAAACTATTGAAGTATAACAGTATGTAGTTGCAGATTCAAGCTTCCTTAAAATTCAACGACTTGATTAAAACTTTACAACAATGTCATAATTTTTTTTATTTAATTTTTTATAATCAACTAACCAGGAAAGATTGCGAGCTGTTACATGAATCTGTTCCATAAAAAAGAGGCTATTTATTTGTGAAGAAGATAAATTTCTTTTTTTACATGCTCATTGCAGCAATATTGACTTTTGAGCAAATTCACAGCGCGGTTTTACTCGACCGGATTGTTGCCACGGTGAATGATGAGGTGATTACGTGGAGTGAGCTGATGAATGCAATCATTCTTGACGGGAAGCAATTTGTCGGCGATGTCACCGGCAGTGAACGGGAAGCGAAAATAAGGGAGATGGAAAGGCCTTTTTTAAATGATTTAATAGAGATGAAGCTGCAGCTTCAGGAAGCCCGGAAAATGGACCTTGATGTGAATGATGCAGAAATAGACGGGGCTATTAATGAGATCAGGATTAAGTATGGGTTGACAGAGGAGGCCCTTGAAAACTCATTAAAGGAAGAAGGGCTTACTACAGCAGATTACCGGAGTAAACTTGCAGACCAGATACTCCTGCAAAAGGCAATCAATATTGCAGTCAGGAATACCATAGTCATTACTGATAAAGAACTCGCGCAGTACTATGAGGAGAACAGGGCTGATTACGATGAAGGGGAGAGAATCAGGATACGTCAGATTTTTTTTGCCTTGCCTGAAGACAGCACTCAAAAAGAGGCCCTTGAGGAAAGGGCCCGGGAGCTCATGGCAAGGATAAATGCCGGAGCGGATTTCGCGCAGCTTGCCCGTGAATTTTCCGAAGATCCGAGCAGGGAATTTGGCGGCGACCTGGGGTATATGCGCCGGGGCAGCGCCCTGAAAGAGATTGAAGATGCTGCCCTTGCGTTAAATAAAGGTGAGGTGAGCAAGCCCTTATGGAGTTCCGCTGGTCTTCATATTATTAAACTTGAGGACAGAATAGAAGGCGGGGGTGCAGACAATGTCATGGATAAAATCAGGGAAGTGCTCCTGCAGACGTCATTTGAGAGAAAATATCATGATTGGAAAGCAGGGCTGAGAGAAAAAGCCTATATAGAAATAAAACTCTGAAAAGAGGTCAAAGCTGCTTAACCCTGTCCAGTGATTGTTTGAAAGTATTGGATATTGTAAAAAACAATATTGATCTCCTTTGAACATACTGAACAAGACTGAATTTTTTAAGTGAGGAGTAAAGAGAATGTTAGAGGACAACATTAAAATCGGCCTGACCTTTGATGATGTGCTGTTGGTACCAGCCAAATCGGACATCCTTCCCGGGGATGTTGACGTCAGCACGCAGCTTACAAAAAATATAAGAATAAGAATCCCCATTATCAGCGCGGCGATGGATACGGTAACAGAGGCCCAGCTTGCTGTTGCGATTGCACGGGAAGGAGGTATCGGTATCATTCACCGGGCAATGCCCGTGGCAGCGCAGGTAGTGGAAGTGGACAAGGTAAAGAAGTCTGAAAGTGGCATGATTGTAGACCCGATTACTTTACAACCCGATGAAAAGATCTTCAAAGCTCTTTCTATTATGGAAAAATACAGGATATCGGGGGTCCCTATCACAAAGGGGAAAAAACTGGTAGGAATTCTCACGAACCGGGACCTTAAGTTTGAGACCGACTTCCAGAAAAAGGCCTCGGAAGTGATGACGAAAAAGGGCCTTGTGACAGCCAGCGAAGGCATAACGCTCGATGGGGCCAAAGAAATACTGCATAAGCATAAGATTGAAAAACTTCCCATCGTGGACAGGAAAATGTCTCTTATAGGTCTCATTACGATAAAGGACATTGAGAAGAGGGAAAAATATCCCCATGCATGCAAGGACTCCTTTGGCAGGCTGCGGGTCGGCGGAGCAATAGGAGTCGGTCCTGATGCAGTCAATCGTGCAGCGGCCTTGATCAAAGCAGGGGTAGATGTTATCGCGATTGATACGGCACATGGTCATTCGAAAAGGGTCATTAACACTGTGAAAGCATTGAGGAAGAAGTTTCCGAATATTGAAATGATAGCGGGAAACGTGGCTACGGCGGAGGCAACAAGAGACCTTATCAATGCCGGGGCCAGTGCTGTTAAGGTTGGAGTCGGCCCCGGATCAATATGCACAACAAGGATTATCGCGGGTGCAGGGGTCCCCCAGATTACCGCTATAAAGGATTGCTCGGAGGTTGCTGATGCTGCCAATGTTCCTATTATTGCAGATGGAGGCATTCAGTTTTCCGGAGATGTGACAAAGGCAATTGCAGCCGGGGCCAACGTGGTAATGATAGGCGGCCTGTTTGCAGGTACTGACGAAAGCCCCGGAGAGCTGATGCTCTACCAGGGACGATCATACAAGGTATACAGGGGTATGGGCTCCCTGGGCGCCATGGAAGCAGGCAGCAGGGACAGATACGGTCAGGAGAAAGTTGAGAGCAGAAAACTTGTGCCCGAAGGTGTTGAAGGCCGGGTCCCCTATAAAGGGCTGCTTTCCGCGAGCATCCATCAGCTTGTAGGAGGCCTGCGCTCCGGAATGGGGTATTGCGGATGCAGGAATATCGAAGAGCTGCGCAAAAAGGCCCGGTTTGTGAGAATCACCTCTGCCGGACTGAGAGAGAGCCATGTTCATGATGTCACGGTTACAAGAGAGGCGCCTAATTACAGTATGGATTAAGATATTCTAAAGGGTTCAAGGAGCCGAGGGATCAAGGTTTCAAGTGCAATTATTCTCCCCTCTCATTCGCGAGACTTCTGGAATCCTCGAATTCCTGAGACCGTTTCAATTTAAAAAAAAGGATCAAATGTTCACTATTGTCGTATCAAGTGTAAAGCGTCATTCCGGCAGGAATCAAAGAGAAGTGAGATTTCCGACGTAGCGGGAATGACAATTCAAACAACCCGGAACTACAAGGTTAATGTGACACTATGGATTTTAAAGAAAAAATTTTAGTTCTTGATTTCGGCTCCCAGTATACGCAGCTTATAGCGCGGAGGGTCAGGGAAAACAGGGTCTACTCCGAGATTTTGCCCTTTAATGTACCTCTTGATCAGATACGGGCCTTTGCCCCGAAGGGCATCATTCTCTCAGGAGGACCGTCCCGGGTAAGCGCAAAGGATGCGCCCTTCCCTGACAGGGGAGTATTTGCCCTTGGCATTCCTGTTCTTGGCATTTGTTATGGCATGCAGCTTATGGCACAGTGCCTTGGCGGAAAAGTAGGGAGGGCAGCGAAGAGGGAGTATGGCCGGGCCGAACTCTTCATTGACGATGCATCCGATCTGTTCAGAGGATTGTCTTCAAAGAAACATAATGTAGTCTGGATGAGCCATGGCGACAGGATTCAAAAATATCCCGAAGGATTTCGACCCATAGCACATACGGATAATTCGCCCATTGCCGCTATGGCGGATAAAGAGAAAAGATTTTATGCCCTTCAGTTTCACCCTGAGGTCGTGCACACCGAGTATGGTTCGCATATACTCAAAAACTTCCTCTTTACTATTTGTGCCTGCAGACCTGAATGGACGATGAAATCCTTTATCGATACAGCAACAGGAGAAATACGGGAAAAGGTGGGGAAAGACAGGGTTGTGTGTGCCATCAGCGGCGGGGTTGACTCGGCGGTAACAGCCGTCCTGATGCAGCGGGCAATCAAAACACAGCTGACCTGTATTTTTGTTGATAACGGCGTGTTGAGAAAGGGTGAGGCAGTGAAGGTGGAAAGCACGTTAAAGAAGCACTTCCACGTGAACATTATCTGCGTGGATGCCTCAAAACGATTTTTACATAAATTAAAAGGGGTCGCCGACCCCGAGCGGAAAAGGAAGATTATCGGGAACGAATTCATCCGGGTCTTTGAAGAAGAAGCAAAAAAGATAAAGGGGGTCAGATATCTGGCACAGGGGACACTGTATCCTGATGTAATTGAGAGCATATCATTTAAGGGACCGTCTGCCATGATAAAAAGCCATCATAATGTGGGGGGGCTCCTGAAAAACATGAAGCTTAAACTCATTGAACCGCTGCGGGAGCTCTTTAAGGATGAGGTCAGGGTTCTCGGGAGAGAACTGGGCATGCCCGATGAGATTATCAACCGTCATCCCTTTCCCGGTCCCGGACTGGCAATACGGATTATTGACAAAGTCACCCCCCGGAGGGCCGATATCCTGAGGAAGGCAGATGCCATTGTCCTTGAAGAAATCAAAAAGGCAGGGCTGTATAATGAGATATGGCAGGCCTTTGCAGTGCTGCTTCCCATAAAAACCGTAGGGGTGATGGGTGACGAAAGGACCTATGAGAATGTTATTGCAGTGCGGGCTGTCAAGAGTGTTGACGGAATGACGGCAGACTGGGCAAAAATCCCCTATGAGGTGCTCGGCATCATATCAAACAGGATTATTAATGAAGTTGTCGGTGTCAACAGGGTCGTATTTGACATAAGTTCAAAGCCTCCCGGCACCATTGAATGGGAGTAATAATGAATGGAATGGCGGGACATCGGGCTGGGGGTCACGGTGTCTGTTCTGCTTTTTACCGCATCGCATTTGTCATGTGGGGGATCTGAATTATAAAAGCGTACACAGCTCTTAAAGTCAGTCCCTTTATAATAATAAATCAACGGAAAATCGTATGGAAGAGCGGATTCAGAAGATACTGTCAAAATGCGGCATTGCCTCCAGAAGACAGGCAGAGGAGATGATACGGGAGGGTCTGGTAAAGGTGAACGGGGTCCCTGCAATGCTCGGGATGAAAGCGGATCTTGCGAAAGACCATATTAAAGTAAAAGGAAAGCTCATAGGCGCGGTGCAGACCAGGGTCTACCTGGCCTTTCATAAGCCGGTGAATTGCCTGACCTCCTCGAATGAGGCTGAAGGAAGGCCCACAGTCAGGGATTATTTAAAACGTGTAAAAGCACAGGTATTTCCCGTTGGCAGGCTTGATTTCAATTCCGAAGGGCTTCTTATTATAACCAATGATGGTGAGCTTGCACATGCAATCCTTCATCCTGAAAACAGGGTCCCCAAGACCTATAGAGTCAAGATCGACGGCGTTCTTAATGACAGGGACAGGATAAAACTGGAGAAAGGGATAATGCTTGAAGACGGCCTGACCGCTCCTGCCAGGGTCAGGGTCGTTAAAAAATTGAAGGTAAATTCCTGGATAGATATTACTATTCATGAGGGCAGAAAAAGGCAGGTCAGAAGGATGCTTCAAAGTGTAGGCCATCCTGTTTCACGGCTTGTAAGGACAAGGATAAACGGTCTATCACTGGGAACCCTGAAGCCGGGGGAATATCGTTATCTTTCTCATGATGAAATTGAAAAACTCAGAAGAGAAGTTACAAGGATTAAGCCGTCAAATGTGCGGCTCAAAAGAGAAACCTGATAGATTATAAGGCAGGGAATATAAATGAGAACACATGCATGCGGTGAACTGAAAGATAAAAATATCGGCGATAACGTCGTTCTTGTAGGCTGGACCAATAAATGGCGTGACCACGGCGGGGTCGTATTTATAGACCTCAGGGACAGAAGCGGCATTGTCCAGATCGTATTCAGTCCTGAAGTCAACGCTGAAATACATCGGGCGGCCCATAAGATCAGGAACGAGTTCGTGATTCAGGTGGAAGGAAATGTCAGAGAAAGGCCGGAAGGAACGGTGAACGAGTCGATTCCAACAGGGAAAGTTGAGGTCGTGGTGAAAAAACTGAACGTGCTGAATGAATGCAGGCCTCTGCCTTTTATGGTTGATGATGAGACCGATGCTTCAGAAACATTAAGATACAAACACAGATATCTTGACCTGAGAAGACCGGCGATACAGAAGAATTTTATTGTCAGACACAGGGCTGCCAGGGCATTCCGCAGCTATCTGGATTCGCAGGGTTTTCTGGAAATCGAAACACCTGTTCTTACGAGGAGCACTCCCGAGGGGGCACGGGACTACCTCGTGCCGAGCAGGACAAATCCGGGAAACTTTTTTGCACTGCCCCAGTCACCGCAGATATTCAAACAGATACTTATGGTATCAGGGCTGGAACGATACTATCAGATAGTCAAATGTTTCAGGGACGAGGACCTGAGGGCGGACAGACAGCCTGAATTCACCCAGGTAGACATCGAGATGTCCTTTGTAAAAAGAGATGATGTCATGTCTCTCACGGAGAATATGATCAAAAAGGTTTTTATCGATACCCTTGGCCGGCAACTGGATGAAACGTTTCCTCGGATCACATACCATGATGCCATGGAAAGATTCGGCTCCGATAAACCGGACCTGAGGTTCGGCCTTGAACTTAAAAATGTGAATGATATTGTTAAAAGCTGTTCATTCAAGGTGTTTCTTGATACTCTTTCAAAGGGAGGCATCATAAAGGGCCTCAATGCAAAGGGCCTGGCAGGATATTCCAGAAAAGACCTTGATGACCTGACGAAAGATGTTCAGGGTTTCGGTGCAAAGGGCCTTGCCTGGATGAAGGTCAAAGACAGGATTGAATCACCCATTGCAAAATTTTTCTCTGAAGAGACGCTCAAGGCGCTTGCCGAGAGATTTCAGGCTGAAGAAGGCGACCTCCTGCTTTTTGTTGCCGATAAAGAGGATGTCGCAAATGCCTGCCTTGCAAGACTCAGGGATGAGATGGCGAAACGGCTTGATTTACTGAAAGACGGTGATTACAAGTTTGCATGGATTACCGATTTTCCTCTTTTTGAGTGGAATGAAGATGAAAAGAGGTATGAGGCCATGCATCATCCATTTACAGCACCGGTGGAAGAAGATATGGAAAAATTTATGTCTGTTGATCCCATTGATGTAGGGGCAAGGCGCGCCTTGCCCCTACTGCGCGCACAGGCCTATGACATTGTGCTGAACGGATATGAAATCGGCGGAGGAAGCATCCGTATCTATAAGAAAGACGTGCAGGACAGGATGTTTGGACTTCTGAATATAAGTCCCGAAGAGGCAAATGAAAAATTCGGCTTTCTCCTTGAAGCACTGGAATACGGGGCACCGCCGCACGGCGGTATTGCCCTCGGTCTGGACAGGCTTGTCATGATTATGGCAGGAGCCAGTTCGATACGGGATGTCATTGCCTTTCCAAAGACCCAGAAGGCGGTCTGCCCTCTCAGTAACGCCCCGTCCGGAGTTGACGCAAAACAGCTGAAAGAACTCAGTATCAAACTGGACATACTGGAATAGGGCTCTGACATTATTTTCTTCTTGACATCCTGACCCAATACAGGGAAAATATTCATGTCTTTCAGGATAATGCCTGGATAGAGCATTCTTTTTTTATCTTCTTAAGCTTTTCAAATTTCTTTTTTATTGTCAAAGTGTGTTCTCTGTAAAGAGACGGGATTCGTTCCCTGCAGCACACTTTGCATCATGAGAGGGAAACAGATGAAAAAAATTGCAGTTCTGATTATCCTGTTGATGGGGGCTGGTTCCTCCACTTCCCACGCAGGAGGGACGGTGCACGGAGGCAAGGCGGCAGGGATGGGGACCGCCTTTATAGGGGTTGCAGATGATCCTTCAGCAATAATGCACAACGCTGCAGGGCTTGCCCTCTTAAAGGGCACACATATATACGGCGGAGTTTCCCTGTTATATCCCGAAACAGAATATCAAAGTCCTGAAGGTGCTACAGAGGGAACAGAATTCGATATGTATTTCCCTCCCCATCTGTATGCTGCTTCCGGATCAGCCGTGAAAGATATTGTCATCGGGCTTGGGATACATCCAACGTTCGGTGTTGGCGGCAGGACGTGGCCTGAAGACGGGCTGACAAGATTCCGGTCCGTTGAGTCTTATACGGGAACGATGACAATCAATCCTGCAGTCGCCTGGGAGGTGCGTCCCGGTCTGGCAGTGGCATTTGGCATGGATTATATGTATGCCCTGAACAGGGCGAAGACAATGCTTGACCAGTCATTATTCGGGGCAGGCGACGCGGAAATGCTGATGGAGGCGGACGGAGGAGGGTGGGGATGGAATGCTGGCACATTAATAACAGTCCATGAGTCAGTACGCATCGGACTCGCCTACCGGAGCAGGGTAAAGGTTGATTTTTCGGGAGACCTGGAAATAAATGATATTGCTCCTGCCCTGCAGCCCCTCTTCGGCTCTCCCGGGTTTGAAACGGATGTGAGTACCACCACTACCTTTCCCGATGTCTACAGTTTCGGGATTGCCTATTTCCCTGCCGGGAATATTGTCATTGCTTTTGATGTAGAGATGGTGGCATGGTCAACATTCAGACAGACCGACCTTGACCTTGATGACGAAGTGCCTGCAGCAGGAGTTGCCGATTCCAGGACACCGCTTGACTGGAACGATTCATGGCAGTTCAAGGCAGGGATTGACTACAGGGTGAATGAAACCCTTTCGTTACGGGGGGGATATGCTTTCATTAACACGCCTGTACCCGAACATACCCTCAGTCCCGCTGCTCCCGATGCAGACCAGCACAATTTCAGCATTGGTACGGGCTATCGCACAGGGAAATGGACACTCGATGCATACTATAACTTTGGACTATATGAAGACAGGAACGTTAACAACACTGTCTTGAGCGGGGAGTATGAAAGCCGGACCCATTACGCCGGGCTGAGTATTGGATACAGGATGTAAGGCTACCTGTAAATTCTTACAGGTGTTTTTTCTGAAATGTAAATTATATAATGCTTCATCCGAAGCTATTAAGTTCTTCTTCAGCATCCTGTATCAGCTTCAGGATAGCTTTAGCTGTACGAGAAGTCGTTTAGGGGACATGGCTTAAATTTGACATGATATCATGAGAACTGTTTTAGAGGAGAATAACCGGACCTCAGAAATAACTCCTCCGAACGCTCCTCAGCAGCCATATCGGGTTACCTCCTGCAGTCCATGGCTGAGATGTTTTCCCGAATACGATTTAATACCTAAATAAACTTATAAGATCATCGCGGGCAAGCGGCCGCACTAAAAGAACTAACTGTCTGAATTAATGTGGTTTATTAATATAATTACGCTTGAATAAGCAAATATTATAAATTAATTTAAATTTTTATATTGACTCTATGATGGGCTATTTATATCATATCTTTTTATTAGTCCTTCTTCTTGTATATATTAATTTTTACTAACGGTTAAAACCACTCTGGTCTGCACCAATGACAGGTGTGTTGCCGTTGCATAAATACAGCTGATTTTATCCTTTAAATAATCGAAAAGGAGACGTATATGAGATTAGTTTTGTTGGGAGCTCCCGGAGCCGGGAAAGGAACTCAGGCCAAAAAACTCATTAGTAAATATGGTATCCCCCAGATCTCAACCGGTGATATCCTCAGAAAAGCCGTTGCAGACGGCACCCCCCTGGGAAAAGAAGCAAAATCATATATGGATTCTGGCGGACTCGTCCCTGATTCCGTAGTTATAGGGCTTGTCAAGGAAAGGCTTGCACAGGATGATTGCAAGAAAGGTTACATACTGGACGGTTTCCCGAGGACTACTCCTCAGGCAGAAGCTCTCGATGCTGTTCTGGCTGAGATGAATGCCCCTCTCGATACAGCGCTCAGTGTTGATGTTGACCCTGATATCCTTATGAAGAGGCTCACCGGAAGAAGGACCTGCAAGAGCTGTCAGCAGATGTACAATGTCCACTTTACTCCTTCACAGAAAGAAGGGGTATGTGACAAATGCAATGGAGAGCTCTTTCAGAGAGCTGATGACAAAGAAGAGACAATAAAAAACAGGCTTGAAGTTTATGAGAAATCTACTGCCCCCCTTATCGATTATTACGGAAAAAAGAACATTCTGAAATCAGTCGAGGGCATGGGGAGTGTTGACGATATATTTAATAAAGTTTGTTCTGTTCTTGGCTCATAGATCTTAGATAAATATTAATCAAGGAGGAAGGTATGGCATTAATTACACCACATGGTTCAGACGAACTGAATCCACTATTTGTATATGACACGGCTGCAAATGAAGCCCTGCAGAAAGAAGCTGAAGGTTTAGTTTCCATTGTTGTGAGCTCAGCGAGTGCAGCGAATGCAGTTATGATGGGGGGGGGGTACTTCAATCCATTAACAGGCTACATGAATAAAGCTGATGCTCTGTCTGTTGCTAACAATATGAAAACAGCATCCGGTTTGTTCTGGCCTACTCCGGTTTTAAACCTGGTTAAAGATGCGGGTTCCATCAAAGCCGGTGATCGCATTGCGCTTAAAGATCCAAATGTTGAAGGCAATCCTGTGCTGGCCGTTATGGATGTAGAAGCGGTTGAAGAATTCAGCGATGCAGATATGGCGCTGATGTCTCAAAAAGTTTACCGCCCCAGCCCTGACGAGCCACATCCGGGGGTTGAAGCATTCAACGCACAGGGTAAAGTCTGTCTCTCAGGTCCAATCAAGGTATTAAACTTTTCGTACTTCCAGGATGAATTCCCGGACACGTTCCGCACCGCAGTTGAAATTCGTAACGAAATTACTGAGCGCGGCTGGAAGAGAATTGTTGCTTTCCAGACTCGTAACCCCATGCATCTGGCACACGAAGAACTTTGCCACATGGCAATGGAGCGTTTAGGGTGTGATGGTCTGGTTATTCACATGTTACTTGGTAAATTGAAGGCAGGAGATATCCCCGCACCTGTTCGTGATGCTGCGATCCGTAAAATGGTTGAGCTGTACTTCCCGCCAAACAGTGCAATGGTTACTGGTTACGGCTTTGATATGCTGTATGCCGGTCCGCGCGAAGGGGTCTTGCACGCTATATTCCGCCAGAACATGGGCGCAACTCACTTCATCGTTGGTCGTGACCATGCAGGGGTTGGTGATCACTACGGTCCATTTGATGCTCAGACCATCTTTGAGAAAGAAGTTCCCCCTGATGCACTTAAAATTGAAATCTTCAAAGCTGACCACACCGCATACTCGAAAAAACTGGGCAAGGTTATGATGATGTGTGAAGCGCCTGATCATAAAAAAGAAGACTTTGTTCTCCTTTCAGGTACAAAGGTTCGTGCAATGTTATCTGAAGGGATTGCACCACCAAAGGAATTCTCACGTCCTGAAGTGGCTGATATTCTGATTAGTTATTATCAGGGTCTTGCAAAATAAAACGGCTTGCCCTCTGAGTAGACAGCATATCTAACGAAGAGGGTGTTAATCATAGATGGGTAAAGCAACTATTTGTAGTTGCAAACTTTAAGAAACAATAGCTTAATTTAAGCTGCAAAAACCAAAGAAGGAGGTATTACAAATGCCAAGTTTCGTAATCGCGGAAAAATGTGACGGTTGTAAGGCACAGGACAAGACGGCCTGTCAGTATATCTGTCCCAATGACCTCATGGCTCTCAACAGAGATCTCATGAAGGCATACAATCAGGAGCCAGAACAGTGCTGGGAGTGCTACAACTGTGTCAAGATCTGCCCTCAGCAGGCAATCGAGGTAAGGGGGTATGCGGACTTTGTCCCGCTTGATGCTAATGTTATTCCCATGAGGGGAACCGACTCCATTATGTGGACAGTCAAGTTCAGAAATGGTGTCCTCAAAAGGTTCAAATTCCCCATCAGGACAACAGCTGAGGATTCAATTGATTGCTACACCGGCAAGCCGGAAGCAGATTTTTCAAAAATCAAGGGACCTGGCTTTTTTAATGTCGACGCCAGGACTGAATAAAGAAAGGAGAGATAACAATGGAAAAAGAAACTTGTACTTTTTCATACTGCGCAAAGCCGGAAGTTGTTGAAGTTGATACAGACCTTCTCCTGATCGGCGGCGGCATGGCATGCTGTGGTTCAGCATATGAAGCAGCAGCATGGGCAAACCCGAAGGGATTGAAGATCACAATGGTTGATAAAGCAGCAACAGACAGAAGCGGCGCAGTCGCAATGGGTCTGTCTGCTATCAATACATATGTTGGCGAGAACAAATGTGAAGATTATGTCAGGTATGTAAGGGCCGACCTTATGGGTATTACCAGGGACGACCTCGTCTATGACCTCGGCAGACACGTTGACGACAGTGTACATCTGTTCGAAGAGTGGGGTCTCCCCATCTGGAAAAAAGGTGACGACGGGTTCTCACTTGACGGCCACCAGGCAAAGGATGCCGGCAAAGGTTCATTGAAAGACGGCGCGACCCCTGTCAGATCTGGAAAGTGGCAGATCATGATAAATGGTGAGTCATACAAGGCTATTGTTGCGGAAGCAGGTAAAAAGGCCCTTGAGACAAACAGAGCGAAAACCGGCGTAGACCAGAATCTCTTTGAGAGGGTCTTTATTGTAAGGCTCATCAGGGACAAAAATGATCCGAGCAGAGTTGCAGCAGCAGCCGGATTCAGCGTAAGAGAAAACAAGATGTATATCTTCAAGGCCAAGGCAATGGTACTGGCTGCAGGCGGTGCGGTTAACTGTTTCAGGCCGAGATCAACCAAAGAAGGCCAGGGCCGTGCATGGTATCCAATCTGGAACTCAGGTTCCGGCTATGCCCTCGGCATGCAGGCAGGTGCTGAGCTCACCCTCATGGAAAACCGTTTCGTCCCCGCACGGTTTAAAGACGGATACGGCCCAGTTGGCGCATGGTTCCTGTTCTTTAAGGCCAAAGCAACAAACAGCCTTGGAGAAGACTACTGTGCAAACGAGGAATACCTCGCAGACGCTAAGAAGAGATATGGTAAATATGTTGATGCAATGGGTACAGCAATCAGAAACCACCTGATGATGCAGGACATGAAGGCCGGAAAAGGTCCTATCATCATGAGGACTGATGAAGCAATGGCCAAGATCAACGAGACCTTCATTGAAAAACTGGGTGAAAAAGAAGGCAAAAAGAAAGTCAAACACCTCGAAGCTGAGGCATGGGAAGACTTCCTTGACATGTGTATCGGACAGGCAGGCCTCTGGGCTGCAAAGAACATTGAGCCTGACAAG
>JBFKMY010000023.1:0-13380 GCA_041629615.1 Thermodesulfovibrionia bacterium
GCTCATCCGGGCGCGTCCCGTTGCAGGAGACATGAAACTCGGGAAAGCATTTATTGATGTCATAAGGCCTTTTCTCTGGCGCGAAGCGCTTGATTATTCTGAAATTGAAGAAATCAGGGGCCTGAAGAAAAAAATAGATTCCACCTTTTCACGGGATGACATCAAGCGGGGATACGGCGGCATCAGGGAAGCGGAATTTTTCATCCAGACCTTTCAGCTCCTCTACGGTGGAGAAAACAGCTCATTGAGGTCTTATCGTATTCTTAATGCCATACAGGCACTGAAATGGATGAAAAAAGTCCCTGAAGAAGACCTCACGACCCTGTGGGACAACTATCTTTATCTGCGGCGTGTGGAACACTATCTCCAGATGAGGGAAGATCTCCAGACACATACACTCCCTTCTTCGGACGGAGAGATGGAAATTCTGGGAAAGAAAATGGGCTTCCATTGCAGGACGGATTTCCTTGACAACCTGCAATTCAGGAGGATGCAGATAAAGTCCATGTATAATTCCCTGCTTGGTACCCGGGAGGACGCCTATACCGAGGCATTACATCTCCTTGAGGGCGGCCTGAAAGATAATGAACTCACAGGGTATCTTTCATTCAGGAAGGTAAAGGAACCGGGCCGGTGTCTTAAAAGTTTCAAGACAATAAGAGAATATATGCGTGTATTTCGTACTTCGCAGGAACGTTCTCTTGCACGACAGGTTGTCCCTCAGCTGCTTGAGAATGCACTGACTGCTGAAAATCCGGACAGGGCCATCGCAGGAATTGAGCGTATGGTAGCGGCCTTTGGGATAAAAACTGCCCATCTCATGGCTTTTCGTGAGCACAGGGAATTGTTGACCGGCATAGTAAAGATATTTTCCCTCAGTCCCTATCTGACAAGGATAGTTCTCAGCGACCATTATTATCTCGATATATTGATAGAAGAATGGGGCATTGCAAAAACGCTCAGGGCAATGGAAGATAAATTAAGACAGACTGCGGGAAGTGAGGATAACATCAGTTCCCGGCTTGCACGTTACAGGCGGTTTGAGGAGGTCCGCCTCGGGATCCTGCTTCTCCTGAACATAGTAAAGGACGAAAACCTTTTCAAGGGACTGTCCCAGGTCGCAGAGGCGGTAATCAGGTACGCACTCCAGAGTTCAGGAAGCAGAGACCTCTCTGTGATTGCCCTCGGGAAGCTCGGCGGCAGGGAAATGACATTCGGTTCAGACCTCGACATTGTGTTTGTTTCCCGGTCACTGGAAGCCATGTCCGCTGCTGAAAAGACCATTAAACTGCTCACAACCTATACCGATGTGGGACTGCTTTATGATGTTGACATGAGATTACGCCCTGACGGGTCAAAGGGTGTTCTCGTCAACAATCTTGAAGGATACAGAAATTATTATCTTGAAAAAGCTCATGACTGGGAGCTTCAGGCCCTGCTTAAGGCAAGACCGGTCGGAGGAAATGCAGAATTGGCCCGTTCTTTTATTGACATGGCGAGGGAGATAATAATAAAAAGGGGCCGTTATGTCAAGCGGGCGGATGTGGCCGCAATGAGAAAACGGATTGTGAAAGAGCGCTCCCGTGAATCAGAGGGGGTAGACATTAAGCTCGGCCCCGGCGGTATTGAGGAAATCGAGTTTTATGTTCAATATCTGCAGCTTCACCATGCGCACCGGGCCCCCGGTGTCCTCGTTCAGAATACAATGTCGGCAATGGGCCGGATGGCAAAAGAAGGATTCCTTGGTTCGCAGGAGAGAGAGACACTGTATACCTCATATAAATATTTCAGAAACATTCAGACCCTTTTACGCCTGAATGAGGCTGATGTTATTACGGAAAATTCAGATATTACAGAACTGGCGGCGACCATGATGGACTACAGGCCCCCTGAAAAATTTGCTGATTATTTGAGAATGTTGCGATATAATGTTTTAGCAGTCATCAATAAAGTATGATAAACTGAGCGCGTGTCGTGATTCCCGGTTACAGCGGAATGACAGCAGGTGTCCTGCAGAATTCATCATTGTGTGTTATCACAATGGAAAAAGGAGAAAACAATGACAGCACAGCATGCAAAAACAAAAGAAGAAGTAATGAACCTCGTAGAGGCAAACAACGTCAAATTCATCAGGCTCTGGTTTACGGATATCCTCGGACAGGTCAAAAGCTTCGCCATAACCAGCGAGGAACTGGACACCGCGTTTGATGAAGGCATGGGGTTTGACGGTTCATCAATAAAGGGCTATGCACGGATCGATGAAAGCGACATGATTGCAAAGCCTGATCCGGCCACATTTCAGCTCATCCCATGGAGACCGAAGGAAAAGGCGGTAGGGAGGATGTTTTGTGATATCCTCAACCCCGATGGAACCGCCTATGAGGGCGACCCGCGCTACGCACTGAAAAGAAACCTTGACCGGCTGAAAGAGAAGGGCCTCACATTTTACCTTGGCCCTGAACTTGAGTTCTTCTATTTTAAAAGCTCAAAAGGTACGGAGGTGCTGGATGAAGGGGGATATTTTGATCTGACAACCCTTGATGCCGCCAGTGACCTGAGGAGAGAGACTGTATTGACACTTGAGGAAATGGGAATAAAGGTAGAATATTCACACCATGAAGTCGCCCCGTCCCAGCATGAGATCGACCTGCGGTACGCAGAGGCCCTGGAAATGGCGGACAATGTGATGACCTACAGAATAGTGGTCAAGGAAATAGCCACTAAATACGGCTGCTATGCCACCTTTATGCCAAAACCGATCTTCGGACAGAACGGCAGCGGTATGCACACCCATCAATCTCTTTTTAAAGGGAATCAAAACGCCTTTTATGACGCAAACGACAAGTATTATCTTTCAGATATTGCAAAGAAATATATCGCGGGACTGTTAAAGCATGCACCGGAGATTACCGCGTTTGCCAATCAGTGGGTCAACTCATACAAGAGGCTCGTTCCCGGGTACGAAGCCCCGGTATATATTGCCTGGGCAAGGAGAAACCGCTCTGCACTCGTAAGGGTCCCGCTGTATAAACCGGGCAAGGAAAAGGCAACGAGGATTGAACTGCGCTCACCTGATCCGGCATGCAATCCCTATCTTGCTTTTGCGGTCATGCTGGCTGCGGGACTGGAAGGGATCGAGAACAATTATGAACTGCCGGAACCGGTAGAAAAGGACATATACCATCTGAGCGATGAAGAAAAAAAGGAACTCGGCATTGAATCACTTCCCGGAAATCTTATTCAGGCAATAGACAGGGTTGAACAGAGCACGGTCGTGCGCAGGGCACTTGGTGACCATATATTCAACAACTTTATTACCAGTAAAAAAATTGAGTGGAACGAATACAGGACCCGGGTACATCCTTATGAATTAGAAAAATTTCTGCCTTTGCTGTGAAGGAACGTTATTTGTTATACGTTATATGTTATTTGTAACAACAGGACATGAGAAAAGCTTCATAGTTTCATATCCTTGTTTTATCTGCCTTCATAATCGGCGAGAAATCCTTCCGGCATAAGAACAGATATGTTTTAAACAGAATACCGCGGTTTTATCTCCGCTGATGAATTTCCGGGTGCTGCAGATATACTTTTTGATTATATAAGTTGTTATAATTATTCAGCCCAAAAATTCCGGATATCGGAAAACAGCAATTCATATGGTACTTCATAATACAATACTAAAGGAACTGTCCAAAAATCTGGCCGTGATCATCTTTTCCATGTCCGTCATTCTCTTTATGGAAAAGTTTGTGAGACTGACGAGGCTCTTTATGGGCAAGGGGGCAGACCTCCTTGACATCGTGAAAATTTACCTTTACCTGCAGCCGTCCATCATGCTCCTTTCACTGCCCATGGCCATACTCATTTCAATCTTCCTCACCTACGGAAGGATGTCCACGGACAGTGAAATCATTGTGTTGAAAGGAAGCGGGATGAGCTTCTGGGGAATATCCCGGGCAGCGGTCACGCTCTCCCTTTTATGTTCCCTGGGGCTTCTTATTGTCAGTCTTTATCTGCTCCCTCTCAGCATGCGCTCTTTCAAGCATACGCTCCACGAAACAATAGTAAAAAAGGCTTCCATGACGCTGGAGGCAGAGTCCTTTTCAGATGTTTTTAAAGGCACCGTTATTTATGTCAAGGAAATCCCCTCTGAAGACAGATTCAGGGGGATTTTTGTCTACAGGGAAGGGGTCAAGTCTATTGATGAACCCCTCATAATCGTTGCCGAGAATGGGGTCATCACTTCACATCCGGAAGAGGGCCTGATAAAACTGAGCATGAATAACGGGCTGGTCCATACCTTTAATGAAAAAAGCTCATCGGAGATGTCCTTTTCCAAATATGATTTTATCCTTACCTCCGGAATGGAATCCGATGAAAGGATTAAACCGGAAGAGATAAAGACCGTGGACCTCTGGAACGGCCGCACGGGGAACATCTCATGGGACATTGAATTAAACAGGAGGTTCGCCCTGCCCTTTGCCTGTTTGCTGTTCGGCCTTCTCGGCCCTGCCCTTTCCAACAGGATAGGAAAGATAGGGCGTCTCGGCGGGTTCTCCCTGAGTCTCGGTATCCTGATCCTTTACTACATGCTTCTTATTCTGGGAGAAGGGCTTGCAGAGTCAGGAAACGTAACCCCCTTTGTGGGAGGATGGGCACCTAATCTGATTTTTGGGGCCATAACACTCCTCTTTGTCTATATTGCATATAAGGATAAACCTCTCCAGCGGTTATAGGAACTCAGAGGACAATGCCATGAAAATATTCAGGAGATATTTTTTAAATGAATTCCTCAAGTTTTTTATCATATTTCTTCTGTGCTTCACGGCCATATCGATCGTTGCAGAGTTTTTTGACAAGGCAACAGAATTTTACCGTGAAAAACCTCCTTTCCATATTATTATCCTGTACCTTTTGCTGCAAACGCCCAGAGTTATCCTGTATGCATTGCCCTTTGCCTCGCTGTTTTCCATATTGCTCACTATTGGAATGGCGTCAAAATGGCGGGAGACGATCATTATCAAGGCATCGGGAAGCAGCACAAAAAGGCTTTTTTCATCGTTCCTTGTCCTTGGAGGCCTCATCAGTCTCACGGCACTGGTCCTTGGGGAGACCGTTGTCCCTGATGCAACGAGAAAGGCGACATATATAAGAAAAGTAAACATTCTCAGGCAGTCGCCTAAAATAATTGAGAGAAGGGGCGCCCTGTGGCTGAAAGGCCTCGATGGAAGCCTTGTCAGGATAAGCGGCTTTGTGGAACATGAAAACCGTATTCTGGAAACCAGCATTTACACCTTCAGCCCCACCTTCGGATTAGAGAAAAGGATAGAAGCAGATGAGGCAGAATGGGAAAATGGAAAATGGAACCTCAAGGATGTGACCGTTTTTAATTTCAGGAACAACACGACGAGGAAATATGCGTCATTCCTGTCAACTTCATTAGAAGAACCCACCATATTCAGTGAAGAAATGAAAAAGCCCCAGGAAATGAATTTCATGGAACTCCATGCATATTACTCACGACTGGAGAAGGCTGGTTTCAAGAACCTCAAATATACCGTCCGTCTCTATGAAAAACTGGCCTATCCGACGATAAATTTTGTCATGATCCTTTTTGGTATAGCCCTTGCGTTAAATGCCAGCCTGGGGGGCGGGATAAGGGCTGCCGGGCTTGGGGTCATCGTCAGTGTCTTATACTGGCTGCTCTACTCAGTCAGTATATCGCTCGGGAATACCGGCATGCTGCAGCCCTGGCTTGCGCCGTGGGTAAGTCCCGTGGTTTTCGGCCTTGCAGGCAGCTTCATGTATATGCGTATCAAAGAATAATGCGCAAAGACAAACATAGCTTCATCTCTTGTCTGTCAGTCTTCAAAAGACTGCAACACCCCAGAGTGACCCGGAATGGCGGCTGTACAGCGGTGCCCCGATTTCTACCGTTTCTATTACCGTATTGTTCCTCGTATTAATTATTGATACGTCATGATCACCGTAATTTGCTACATACGCCCTTTTAATTGAAGAAGCGACAGCAACGCCAAGAGGCTCTCTGCCGACCTTAATGGTTGCTGTGACGCTGTTATTTAAAGTATTAATGACCGTTACCGTGTTCTCTCCCCTGTTACTCACGTATGCCCTGTTCTGGGCAGGATTAATATCTATATACCACGGCTCCTCCCCCACGGGAATGGTTCCCGAAACTACGTCATTTTCAGCGTCAATGACAATAACGGCATTATTTTCCTGTCCGGCAACAAAAACCCTCTTTTTCAGAGGGCAAACAGCCATGCCCAGCGGTCTGTCATCAACATTGATTGTGCCCATGACTTTATTATTGGCGGTATTTATAACAGAAACTGACTTATCTCCCGAGTTGCTCACGTACAGCTTTTCACCAGTGATAACCATATGAAATGCTTCAGAGCCCACTTTTATCCTGCCTGCCAGCATGTTTTTTTTGATGTTAATTACAGACAGGGCATTTTCCTTGTTTTCAGGATGCGTGACATAGGCAATCCCTTCAGCAGAATTAACAGCAATATGCATGGGATTATTAGCAACTTTTATTGTTGATATTATTTTATTGCCGATAATATCAATTACTGAAACGCTGCTGTCACCATAACGGGAATTCACTACGTACACCCTGCCAGCGTTCCTGTCAACTGCCACACCTGTAGGCCATGCCCCGGTATCAATGGTCATTACCACCCTGTTTTCCGATGCATCAATGACAGATACGGTATTACTGGCAATGTTGCTTACATAAACACGGTGCGTCAACGCGAGAACATCATGAGCGTATCCCTGCCATAACAACACCATCAGGATACACAAAAGGAATTCTCTTGTTTTCATCAAAGGGCCCTCTTCCGCTCCTGAGACATTTACCGTCTCTCTATTAAGTTTACTACACATCCACACACATTTCATCCAATTCCCGGGGGACGGGAACCTGTCCCTCTTTTATCCCGGTGTCACGTCAACCTTGTAGTATCGGGTTATTTGAATTGTCATTCCCGCTGCGTCGGGAATCTTACTCCTCTTTGATTCCGGACCAGCCGGAATGACGCTTTATTCTTGACACGACACTAGAGAGGAAGTACATAATTAAAGAGGGTAAATACAAAAACGGTAATGCTGATATATCCATTCATATTGAAAAATGCCATATCGAGTTTGCTCAGATCGTCCGCTTTTATCAGCAAATGTTCATAGAGCAAAAGCCCTGAAGCAAGCAGCACCCCGGCAAGGTAAATACCCGAGAGGTGAAAAATGGGGATAAGACTTAAAAGCAGTCCCACGGTAATCAAATGAAAGATCCTTGCTATCCATAAAGATGCATTCACCCCAAATACGCTCGGTATAGAATGCAGGCCCTGGTCCCTGTCAAAGTCCATGTCCTGCAGGCCGTATAATGTGTCAAACCCCGCAACCCAGAACATGACGGCAAAACAGAGGGGCACAACATCTGCATTAAAGGTCCCTTTTATGGCTATCCACGCGCCAAGGGGCGCGAGCGCAAGGGCAATCCCGAGAACGATATGGCACAACCATGTAAACCTCTTCGTATATGAGTAGGTTAAAAGAACGAGGATAATCAGGGGAGACAGCCTGAAACATAGGGGATTGAGTTTAAATGCGGCGAGCACGAGAAATGCAAAGGCGATGGCGGTAAAAAATAAGGCCTCATGCGTTTTTATAACTCCCCTCGGGATCTCCCTGTTTTCCGTTCGGGGATTCAGCGCATCATATCTCCGGTCAATAATCCTGTTCATTCCCATTGCCCCTGTCCGTCCCCCGACCATTGCCACGGTTATCCAGAAAATCTGATACAGCGTCGGGATTCCTTCCGATGCAATAAGGGCCGCCGTAAATGCAAAGGGCAGTGCAAAAACGGAATGGGAAAACTTGATTAACCTGAGATAATCCGAGATCTTTCCGACACACACCATAACGTTCATATTGTAGATTTACAGGAGAGGAAAAGCAACATTATCCCGCACGGTGCGGCATTTCAAAGAATGAAACAGTATAATCAGTGTCAGAACTTTTTCTCCGCAGCAGATCACGGGCATATGGATCAATCTCATGATCCCTGCACGCAAGAGAACGATTTGAAATTTATCTCTCCGCAATGGTAAGATATTTTTCCTCAGGGACCATACATCATGGCAGATATTATTCCATTTAACGGCATCCTCTATAATCCTGAAAGGGTTAATCCTTCTTTAACAACAGCGCCGCCATACGACATCGTTACGCCTGAATTCAAGGAAGAACTGTACAACAGGGACCCCCGCAATATTATACGTATCGATTTCGGAAAAGACAGTGATGACGACAATGACCAGGAAAACCGTTATACAAGGGCTGCCGCGTATTTATCAGACTGGCTGAAGGAGGGGACATTACTCCATGACCCGGAGCCTGCATTCTACTGCTATGAAATAGACTATGCGATAAAGGGCGCGGGCAGAAAGACGAGAGGGTTTCTCGCAGCAGTAAAGATTGAAGACCTCGGTTCCGGCAGGATTCACCCTCATGAAATGACCTACTCAAAGCCAAAATCAGACAGGTTAAACATTCTCCGCTATTGCAATGCCAATACGAGTCCCATATTTTCTCTCTATAGCAGCAGGGAAAGGATTACATCATCAATCCTTGAGAAGCTGGTGACCTCAGCACCCCTTATTGAAGCAGAAAACGGAGAAGGCTTCAAACACCGGCTCTGGCGGATCAGCGACAGCGCGGACAGAGAAAAAATAAGAGAGGAACTGTCGAACAGGGATGTCTTTATTGCAGACGGCCATCACCGCTATGAAACGGCACTGGAGTTCAAAAAGGAAATGGAAGGCAGGGGGCCCGGTAAAACAGGTGAGGAGAGCTTTAATTATGTGCTTATGTTCCTTTCTAACATGGAAGAGGAAGGCCTGTCTTTACTGCCTACCCATCGCATAGTTGAAATAGATTCCGATATTCACATAAAGGAAGAGCTCACGAAATATTTTGACCTGCAAAAGATCAGCTCGCCTGAAGCATCGGAGGAAGATGCAATGGCGAAAATGCTTAAAGCCATGGGGCAGCACGACCATTCATTCGGAATGTTTCTCCCCAATACGGGGTCTTACTATACTTTATCATTCACTGGCTCCGGGATAGACATGGACATCCCCGAAGTCCTTAAAACGCTTGATGTGACTGTTCTCCATAAATTCATTTTTGAGGACCTCCTGAAAATAGGGCACTATGAATATGAAATGGACCCGGCGACCGCAGTAAACAGGGCCAGGACAGGGTCATTTGAGGCAGTTTTTTTTCTCAATCCTACCAGACTGCATGATCTTAAGAAAGTAGCGCTTGCCGGCCACAGAATGCCCCCCAAATCGACGTATTTCTATCCGAAGCTCCTGACCGGAATGGTCATGTATCTTTTTTAATATGGTCACTTGATTCATTGCAGCTGCACATCATGCGTATATCTCTGAGACAAATTCTTGTTATATGGCTCATAAGAAAAATCCAGAAATACGGGCCGCGCAGCGTCCGTGTCCTGGGAAGAACATATAAAATTTCAGAGAACGTATTTAATCCCAAATTTTATTATACGAGCACGTTTATGGCAAAACATGTTCACGTCAACCCCGGTGACTCTGTGCTGGACATCGGAACAGGTTCCGGTATCCAGGCCATTACTGCAGCTTCAACAGCATCGAAGGTCATCGCGGTGGATGTTAATCCCGAAGCAGTCCGGTTCGCACGGGAAAATGTGGGCTGCAACGGAGTGGAAGATATTGTAACTGTTGTGGAAGGAGATCTCTTTTCGTCCCTGCCACCCGATCAGACCTTTAGCGTCATTCTGTTTACTCCGCCCTATCTCGAAGGCACACCAAAAACGGTTCTTGACTATGCCCTGTTTGATTCAAACAAGGAACTGGTCCGGCGATTTTTCCGTGCAGCAGCGCTGTACCTCAAACAGGATGGTTACGTTCAGATGATGTATTCATCCATTGCCGCTCCTGAACAGGCCATCACTATAGCTGAACAATTCGGATGGAACCATAGTATAATAGCGAGAGAAAAGACCTTTACAGAAGAATTTCTGATCTATAGATTCACGTTACACTCTTAGTGACGGTTTTATATTATTTCTGGAGGAGATTTATTACTGCAATGAAAATCGGGATCATTTCTGACTCCCATGATCATATTGATAATATTGCCAGGAGCATAGAAATGTTCAGAAAGAGCGGTGTTGCCTATGTCCTCCACCTCGGTGATTATGTGAACCCGAATTCAGTCAGGGCGTTTCAGGGCATTCAACTGAAAGGGATTTTCGGAAACAATGACGGAGATAAATTCAGATTAATGAATGCATTCAAAGATATTTCCGGAGAGATGAAAGGTGAATTTTATGCGTTTGAGGAAGAGGGATTGAAGTTTGCATGCTATCATGGAACGGAGTCACCGATAACAGAGGCATTAATCGAATGCGGCACCTATGATGTGGTGCTTTACGGTCATACGCATGCGCGCGAAGACCGCCGCAAAGGAAAGACCCTGGTCCTTAATCCGGGGACATCGCACGGCTTCGGAAACAGGGCATCAATCATGATATTTGACACACAGACGGGAAAAGCGGAATGTGTCTCCTTATGACAACCTTCTTTCATATTCAGACTTTCTTTATTACATTGACAAAGGTTCTGTTTTTTTGAAATACTATAAGTTGCGCTATAACGCTAATTCACTTTATTTCAATGACTTCATAACAGGTCCCGGATTTGATCAAATTTATTGCTACCAATAAATGGTTTAACAATCAACACGTTATCAAAAACATCAACCTCGAAATTGCCAAGGGTGAGGTCATTGTAATCTGCGGGCCGAGCGGGGCCGGGAAAAGCACCCTCCTGAGGACAATTAACAAGCTTGAGCCCATTGACGACGGAGAAATTATTGTTGACGGGATGTACCTTTCTGACCCTAAAACCGACCTGACTGCGTTGAGGGCTGAAATTGGCATGGTTTTTCAGCATTTCAATCTCTACCCCCATAAAACAGCACTGAAGAACATAACCCTTGCACCGCGCAAGGTCAGGGGATTAAGTAAAACCAGGGCCACGGAAAGGGCCCTTAAATTACTCGAAAAAGTCGGTCTCAACCACAAGCGTGATGCCTTTCCCATACAATTGTCGGGAGGTGAACAGCAGCGTGTTGCCATAGCACGGAGCCTGGCCATGGAGCCAAAGATAATGCTTTTTGACGAGCCGACCTCAGCCCTTGATCCGGAGCTTATCAATGAAGTCCTTGATGTCATGATCTCCCTTGCAAAAGAGGGGATGACCATGGTTGTTGTCACCCATGAGATCGGTTTTGCCCAGAAAGTTGCTGACCGGGTAGTATTCATGGACAACGGCGAAATCATTGAAATCGGCACCCCCCCTGATATATTTGTAAACCCGCGGCATCCGAGAACAAGAAACTTCATGAGCAGCGTGTTTCACATTCCTGTGTTCGACGAGTCACAGGAGGAGGACTAGCTATTTTTGAATTAGCCTACGAGTTTGACTGGGGGATCCCCTTCAGAGAGCCCTATTTTTCAATGATGATTACCGGGGCCAAGATAACCCTGATTCTGCTCGCGGCCACAACAATAACCTCGCTCTGCCTCGGTACAGTGATAGCCATAATGCGGATATCGAGGAGTACACTTCTTCGATCATTAGGCACCCTGTATGTAGAAATATTCCGTAATATCCCCGGTTTGTTCTGGATACTTTTCTTTTATTTTGTCTTTCCGGAACTGCTCCCTGTTGAATGGGGCGCAAAACTGAACACCTATGAATACTATCCCATTGTGGCCGGTATCCTCGGACTCACCGTTGATAATGCCTCATATGTTTCTGACATTCTGCGGGGCGGCAGGCTTGCGATCCCCCATGGACAGAGAGAGGCGGCAATTTCTTCAGGTCTGGGCAGGATACAGCAGTATGTCCATGTCCTTCTCCCCCAGATGTTCAGGGCCGCACTTCCCCCCCTCGGCACCAGAATGGTGCATAATTTTAAAAATACGTCCCTGTGCATGGCAATAACCGCACCGGAAATTACATGGGCAACACAGCAGATTGAATCACTTACATTCCGCGGTATTGAAGCAACGACCATAGCAACCCTGTTCTATATTGCCCTGGCAGGGATAATGGTTTCGATGATCATCATTCTCGAAAAAGTAATGAAAATTGACTTATCCAGCATAAGCCATACAAAGGTATCATAACTTTATGGATTTAATTGAGCAGTTTTCCAACATCAATTTTTATCTCTTCGGGTCCTATCCCAAGGGAGACATGGGCGGTCTCTTTCTCAATATTATTATGGCGTTCCTTGCAATATCCCTCAGTTTTCTGTTCAGCGTGCTTCTGGGGTACAGCAGGCTGTCCTGCAGACCATACATAAAATTCCCCTGCATCGCTTATATAGAACTGGTGCGCTCAACTCCTTTGATCATGATCATTTTCTGGTTTTACTTTTTTCTCCCTTATATGTTCGGGGGAAACATAACCATATTCTGGAGTGCCGTCATAGCCCTGTGTGCCTATGCCGCAGCATATCAGGCAGAGATCGTCAGGGCAGGTATTATCGCCGTGCCCAAGGGACAGCTTGAAGCAGCATTGTCTACCGGGATGTCGCGATATGGGGCAATGAGACATGTTATCCTCCCCCAGGCATTTAAAATGATGGTCCCTTCCTTTGTCAGTTTTTTTGTCTCCCTTTTCAAAGACACCTCTATTGTATATATCATCGGCATTATTGAGCTGACACAGACCGGGATTATAATAAGCCAGCGGCAACCTGACAGAATGTATGCTGCCTATGCCACTATGGCCATAGGATTCTGGCTCGTATGTTTTACCATGTCCCGCGTCGCCCGCAAGCTGGAACAGAAAATTGGCGTATTTGACCTGGAGTCCATCAGGCCTGAGGCCTGCAGAGATGAATTCATGCTGCTTCCCAGAAAGAAAAAGATGGGCGAGGGGATGGAAGAAAACCCCTCCTGTTTCTCCCCGGAATCCAAATAAGAACGGTTGACAGGCCGGCCGCTTACAATTTTACCGTCCATAAGTGACAGATGAGGGAGACGGCCTGTTAAAACCGTGAAAGTAGTAGCGTAACCCAACACCGGCATCTACATCGGTATCTGTATCAGGACTGACTTGAAAGACCGGCACGATTTCGAGAAATACTTCAATGGGATGGGACGGGAACCAGTACGCAGCCCCGGTGACCATCCTGAAACCAAAATCGTCATTTCCTCTTTTTTCTTCATAACGGAGTCCCAGTCCAAAATAGCCTGCAAGTGAACCCCTGGGAGGCTGA
>JBFKMY010000024.1:0-13098 GCA_041629615.1 Thermodesulfovibrionia bacterium
CCATACCGTAGGGATTATGCCTTGCTGAAGCAATATCCATGCGAGAAGTTACATTTCAGAAAAAACAGGCCCTTAGAATGCACATGTCCCGGCAGTGCGGCAATAACAATCAAACTGGCCTGCCATTTTGGCAATATAATGTCTATTCGTGCCATTATGACACAACAGCAATAACGGTAAAGCGCTTTACCTCTTCGTTTGTCCGCGCTTTAAATGCCTACTCTGTTCCGCCTATTATGTCTTTTGCCTTGAGCAGCCGTTTTGTGTCCTCCGTCTCAAGGTAGATCCGGACGAGTTCAAGGATGTTCTTGTAAAGGGGAAAATTTGAAGAGAGCTCTAAAAAGAGATCACCATGGGTGAACTCTGACGCTATTTTATAGGAACGCTGTCCCTGCAGCATATACTGGTCTGACAGGCTTGCCCCGGGAACCACGAGTCTCCCGAGGATAAATTCCTTCCCCCTTCTCATGGCAAGGGTCGCGGGAAACATGCCCAGCATAAACAGGGTGTAGTCCCCGATATGTTTGTGCACCTCAAACTCCCTCTCAAAACTCCGGGCATTCAGGAGCACGTTCCCCTCTTCAAGCAGGTCGGCCATGTCCTCCAGGCTTCTTCCCGATTCATCCCTGATCCTGTAGAGGTTATCGGTATGAACGAATTCACAGAGGATCTGTTCTTCAATATACTCTGCTACTTCGACTCTTTCAATGGGGTTATGTCTGATCCCGAAATCCAGGGCACTTCTGAAAAGTTTTCGCAGAGGATTTCCTTTTGTAATCGTCGTCCTTTGAAGCATACCCTTATCCTCCCTGCTTTTCCTGTGTCTCTTATTTTTTTTCGGAATTTACCCCGATAAACTTGAGATCACGGCAGAAAAGAGAAAAGGACTACGTATGTTTCTTTTTCCATTTCCAGTTTTCATAAAATTCAAGGCTCACCATTTCATCCAGTTCTCTTAACTGCTTTGTCCTCTCTGTGAAGCCTACCCTGATGACGTCCCGTGAATAAAGAAGACCGATATACTTCCCTTCTTTCTCGATCAGCAGATGGCGCGTCTTGTATCCGAGCAATTTGTCAATAAGCTGGAATATGGTGTCCGTGTGAGGGGCGCTTTTTAGCGGGAATGACGCATGATCGCCGACCCTGGTTGTTTTGGGGTCAAAGCCCTCAAGAACGGTGTTCTTCATAAGGTCCCGCTCTGTCCATATTCCCACATACTTCCCGTCTTTCTGAATAAGCACTGCGTGAATGTCGCGCTCCAGCATTGCCTTTACGGCATCGTATACAACTGTTTCAGGGGAAACACACAATGGCTCCTCCCCGATGTCTGCTATGATTTCTTCAGCAGTTATGTTGACCATATATATCCTCCTCTTTTATTCATTATCCTCCAAAATCATCGTAATAAATACTCTCCGGCTCCACCCCCATGCCGTCAAGGTACATGATGACCGAGGCGTTGAGCGCAGGGGGGCCGCAGATATAGTACTCACAATCTTCCGGTGCAGGGTGGTCTTTCAAATACAGGTCATGCAGGGCATGCTGCACATATCCCTTGTATCCTGTCCAGTTTTGCATTAAGTGGGGGCGCGAAAGGGCAAGGTGAAACGTAAAATTATCATGCTCTGCTGCAAGTTTAGTAAAGTCTTCCACATAAAAGGCCTCCCTCATGCTGCGGGCGCCGTAATAAAAAGATATTTTTCTCCCTGTTTTAAGGCGCTTGAGCTGGTCAAAGATAATGGAACGGAGCGGTGCCATTCCAGCTCCACCTCCGATAACAAGCATCTCATTCCCCGTATCCTGGGCAAAAAAATCTCCGTAGGGACCCGATATGGTCACCGGATCCCCCGGTTTTAAACTGAAAAGATAGGAAGACATCTTTCCGGGAGGTGCGTCCGGATCATCGAGGGGCGGCGTGGCAATTCTTACATTGAGGACGATAATGCCCTTTTCGTCAGGATAATTGGCCATGGAGTATGCGCGGGAAACAGGCTCGTCAACAACGGAAACAAACTGCCACAGATTGTATTTGTCCCAGTCCGGTTTATACTCATCGTCAATGACGAAATCACTGTACCGGACAACATGGACCGGCGCTTCTGCCTGAATGTACCCGCCGGCGCGAAAATGCACTTCTTCTCCCGGGGGCAGCTCCAGGACCAGTTCCTTGATAAAGGATGCCACATTGCGGTTTGACCGGACCGTGCACAGCCACTTTTTTGTTTCAAGGGCCTCCGGGGGAATTTCCAGCTTCAGGTCGTTCTTTACCGGTACCTGGCAGGAAAGGCGGAAATGGTCCCGGACCTGTCGTCTCGTAAGCTTTGATTTTTCCGTGGGCAATACATCTCCCGCACCCTCCTGTATTACTACTTTGCACTCCCCGCATGTCCCGCCTCCCCCACAGGCGGAAGCGAGATAGATGTTATTCTCCGAAAGAACATTTAACAATTTCCCGCCAACGGGCACCGTCATTGTGCGTTCCGGTTCATCATTGATGTGCAGCGTAGCAGAGCCGCTGGCAACCAGTTTTGCCCGTGCCGACAGGATGATGAGCACAAGCAGGAGAATGAGAAGGGTGAAGGTGGTCACTGCAAGCACTATGAGCGAAATTCCTGTCACGGTATTATCCTTTTATAACTGAATTCCTGAAAAGAGCATAAAGCCCATGGCCATGAGCCCTGAAACGATAAAGATGATCCCCGCTCCTCTCAGGCCCTTTGGAACATTGCTGTATTTCATCTTTTCCCTGATACCTGCCAGTGCGATGATCGCAAGGGCCCATCCCGCTCCTGCACCAAACCCGTATATCACACTTTCTATAAAATCATAGTTTCTCTCTACCATGAACAGGGACCCCCCGAGAATTGCGCAGTTTACCGTAATCAGGGGCAGGAATATGCCCAGCGATGTATAGAGGACCGGGACATGTCTGTCCAGCGCCATTTCAAGAATCTGTACTAATGCGGCAATGACGCTGATATATATAATCAGGCCGAGAAAGGTGAGGTCTACATCGGGGACGCCGGCCCAAGAGAGGGCCCCTTCCTTCAGGACATGATTGAAAATGAGATTATTAACAGGGATCGTAATGGTCATAACAGCGATAACGGCAAATCCGAGACCAACGGCTGTTTCCAGTTTTTTTGATACAGCAATGAAGGTGCACATGCCGAGAAAAAAGGCGAGGGCCAGGTTTTCAACAAAGACGGCCTTCATGATTATGCTGAGATAGTGTTCAATCATCCCTGTTCCTCCTCCTGCAGATCCGGCTTCCATGTCCGTAATGCCCAGATCAGAAGCCCCACGATAATAAACCCGCTCGGCGCGAGAAGGAAAAGGCCGTTTGGCAGGTACCAGCCTCCCACTACCTCTGTTAGGAACACAGGATACCCGAAGAGTCTTCCCGATCCAAGGAGTTCCCGGAAAAAGGCAACAGAGAGAAGCATCACGCTATATCCGAGGCCGTTGCCGATCCCGTCGACAAAACTGATGCCCGGTGGTTTTTTCAGGGCAACGGCCTCGGCCCTTCCGAGAACAATACAGTTTGTTATGATCAGCCCCACAAATACGGACAGCTGTTTGCTCATTTCATAGGCAAAGGCCTGCAGAAACTCGTCAACGATAATGACGAGCGTTGCGATGACTGCCATTTCCACGATAATGCGGATGCTTCCCGGGATCTGGCCCCGGATAAGGCTTATGGTCAGACTGGAAAAGGCGGTGACAAAAATCACGGCCACACACATGACAAAGGCTGTTTCCAGTTTTGTTGTGACTGCCAGGGCTGAACAGATCCCCAGGATCTGTACGCCGATGGGATTTTCCTGAAACACCGGTCCGAGAAGGGTCTTTTTATAGATACCCATGTATATCCTCCCTGAGCTTCTGGATAAGTGTACTGTAGCCGTTCTCTCCAAGCCAGAATCGTACCATGCCGTCCACCCCGTGCGTCGTAAGGGTCGCACCCGAGAGACCTTCAATCTGGTAACGGGCGTTGGGCCGTGAAGAATCGACGTCCCCTTTAATGACGCTGATCCTGAGATTGCCTTCTTCGTCGAATGCCTGCTTTCCCTTCCAGGTGTTCTTCCAGCGGGGGTTGTCCACTTCACCTCCGAGCCCGGGGGTTTCCCCGTGTTCATATATGGTGAACCCCCGCACTGTCTTTAAATCCCTTTCAAGGGCAATGAATCCATACAAGGTAGACCATATGCCGTGACCGACGACGGGAAAGACAATACTGCGGATATCTTCTCCGTCAAGAATAAAGTATATTGGCATATATGAGGGCACTCTGCCGAGACCCGCAATATCTTTGCCTTTGGGAATGCTCCTTCCATATCGGGAATCAGCGGCAAGTTTTCTGATATCAAATTTATCTATGTTCAGCACATCATTAAAATCACTTATGGGTACCCGTTTTCCGCTGCGCAGATCCACAAGCACGGGACGTACCCGTTCTTCATACACTCTGACAGCGTCGTCCCGGCCGTCAGGGAGCTCTGCGGCCCTCAGAATATTGCGTATTCTGTCGAGTTTTTTGTTTTTGTAGCGAAAGTCCCGCAGATTCACTTCAGCCGTTGACACAAGGAGAGAGCACCCGATACACACAGCAAGGGCCACGATGATGGTTTTTCTGATGCTTTCAGCGGGCATTCCGTGCGAGCCTCCTTCTGATATTAACATTGATAAATATACGGTCAATGATGGGCGCCATCATGTTTGCAAACAAAATGGCGAGCATTATTCCCTCGGGATACCCCGGATTTATGGACCTGATGAGCACGGTCAGACCACCGATGAGCAGACCGTAGAGGTACTGCCCCTTTTCCGTCATGGCGCCGCTTACCGGGTCGGTGGTCATAAAAACAGTACCAAAGGCAAAACCTCCCAGCACGAGGTGCCAGTGCGGAGAAAGCATGAACATGGGATTACCCGTACTCCCCGCAAAATAGAGGACCGCTGCAAGGGAAAGCAACCCTGCAACAGTGGAAAGCATGATTCTCCATGATGCTACTCCGCTGATGATAAGGACCACCGCACCAATAAGACATGCCAGTGCCGATGTTTCTCCCATGGAGCCCGGGATAATCCCGAGAAAGGCATCCATCCATGATACAGAGATACCCAGCGAGGGGTCGGCAGCCTCTGCCAGCGGAGTTGCCCTGGTGACTCCATCCACGGCCACCCAGACTGCATCTCCGCTGATCTGTGCCGGATAGGCAAAAAACAGAAAGGCCCGCCCCATAAGGGCCGGATTAAATATGTTCCTGCCCGTGCCCCCGAATATCTCCTTGCCGATTACAACGCCAAAGGAGATGCCGAGCGCTGCCTGCCACAGGGGAATATCCGGAGGGAGCGTCAAGGGAAAAAGGAGGCTGGTAACGAGAAACCCTTCACTGATATCTTCCTTTCTCACTGCAGCAAAGAGGGCTTCCCAGAGCCCGCCCACTGCAAGGGTGATACCATAGAGGGGAAGAAAATAAAGAGCGCCGTGTACCATGCATGCCAGGATACTGGCAGGATCCACCCCGACATCAAGATAAGCAAGCACCGCACCGCGCCATCCTTCAACATGCCCCGTGCCAGAACCGGCAAGGGCCGAGTTTGCCTGAAACCCTGTGTTGTAGAGGGCCATAAACACGCAGGGGACCAGTGCATAGACGACCCATATCATGATGCGTTTCAGGTCTATGACATCCCGGACATGGCTGGCCCGTGCGGTTGTTGTTCCCGGGGTGTAGAGAAAGGTATCCGCAGCTTCATAAAGGGGATAGAGCCTTTCAAGTTTTCCGCCTTTTTTAAAGTGTTTTTCCCGTCTGTCCAGAAAGTTTCTCAGGCCCATTATGCTTCCTTCTCAATTAACGACAGGTTTCTTCTCAGTTTAGATCCGTGCTCGATCTTTGCCGGGCACACAAAGGTGCAGAGTGCAAGGTCTTCCTCATCGAGCTCCAGACATCCCAGGTTCTCTGCTTCATCAATATCATCTACTGCAAGGGCCCGAAGAAGGGGCGTTGGCATGATATCAAGGGGCATGACTTTTTCGTAGGTCCCGACAGGAACGATCGCCCGCCTGCTCCCGTGGGTTGAGGCTGAAAAGGAGAACTGCTTTCGGGGAAACAATCGTGAGAGCACGATGTTTTTAACAGAATAGTGATCAAGCCCCGGACGAAGCCAGCCAAGGAACTCCCTCTTCCCCCCTTCGGGTATTACGGATATCTGCTGGTGAAACTTCCCGAGATATGCTGTTTCCTTCTGTGCCCTCCGGCCCGATAATACAGAGCCGGATATATTCCTGTGCGTCCCCTCCTTTACCTCACCGGCCGTAACGTCATCGATGGATGCCCCCATCCTGGTTTTAATCAGCCGCGGATTAATTACGGAAGGTCCCGCAAGGGATACAACCCGTTCAACGTCCACTGTCCCTCTTGAAAAGAGCACTCCTATGGCAATGACATCCTGGGCACTGATATGCCACACCTGTTTATTTCTGCTCACCGGGTCAAGAAAATGAATATGCGTCCCGGCATTGCCCGCAGGATGGGGACCGGAGAATTCCACAGTCGCAAGGTTATCAAGGTGTGCTTCAGGGATGGCGTCACCGGGAGCTTTGCACAGAAAGAGCGTCCCGTCGGTCAATCGGGAAATAAGCGTCAGGCCATTGATGAAATGCTGTTCTTTTCCTTCAATGATCTTTGACACTGACGGGGCAAGGGGGTTCGTGTCCATGGCGGTAACAAACAGTGAATGGGGAGTGACCGCAGGGTCTGCCACCCTGCTGAAAGGGCGGGAGCGCAGGGACGTCCACAGCCCTGAACTGAGCAGCAACCCTGTTATGTCCGTCCGGGACAGGGACGGCAGCTCCTGCCCGGAATAGGAAGTGAAGGTGACCTCATCATCGCCGTCAAGGGCAATCACAACAGATACGAGGGCCCTCCTTTCACCACGGTTTATTGCAATGACCTTCCCGGCCCCGGGTGATGTGTAGCGCACGGACGGCATTTTTTTATCGGTGAAGAGGAGTTGTCCCAACTTTACGAAATCTCCCACGGAAACGGCAAGCCGGGGTTTGACCCCGGGATAATCGCTTCCGAGGAGCGCGACCTCTGACGGCATTTTTACATCGGTGATCACCTGCCTCGGCGCTCCGCTTATGGGAATGTCCAGGCCTTTTCTGATTTTTACTTCGGGCAGATGGATTTGGGACATTCGATAGTATAAATCAACCAGCGTTGGACATCAAATGGGGAAGTGAGAAAGTATGTTTTCTGCGCATCCCGCGGCGAACAGGGACTCTTGTAGTGTCACGTGTAAGATGTCATTCCGGCTCGTCCGGAATCTTAATGCAAAAGGCTTCTTGACACGCGGAGCCTGTCCCGACTTGTTCGGGGCTTGCGGGAATGACAATCCATACATCGCGACAAATCAAAGTTGACACGACACTAGGAAGGCACAACCTGTATTTCTATCCTGCTCTTTCTGTTCCGGCTGCTTTCAGAGGAACCGGATTCAGCGGGATATGTGTCCCCAAGACCGATCATTTCTATCCTTGAAGGAGCGATGCCTTTATACACAAGAAAGTTTTTTACTGCCGTGGCCCTGCGGACCGATAAGTCTATACTGGATGAATCCTGTCCTACAAAGAAAATGACGTTGATCCTTGCGTATGAGTTCATGAGCAGGACATTGGCAATTTTGTCAATTTCTGAATACTCCCCGGGCTTGACAAAATCTGAATTTTCATCGAATGTAATATTTTTTGTAAGGGGCGCGGCATTGGCCCTTTCTTTCTTTATCGTTACATCGCCGGCGCCACTTTTATCTGAACCCTCCTCAGGGAGTACCCCTTCCGCATGCTCAATGACAACCGGTGTTTCAGGGACATCAAAAAGGACTGTTTTCTCTTCCTGCGGCAATGTCCCGCTGATTTCAGGACTATATTCTGCATGAAGTGCTTCATAGGGCATCTCTGTCCGGTCAGGGTGTTCATTATTCAACGAGGGGACCACGCCTTTATCAGTCTTAAAGGGGATGATCAACGCAGCAACGGTAACCAGCGCAAACACTGCCATCCGCGACAAATATGAATTCCCTTTCCTCTTTCTATGTTGCGGTCTCAGAGGACTCCAGTCAGGGAGTTCCGGCATTTTCCCTGTCTTCAATCCTTTGCTGTGCAGTTTGCCGGCAATTGCATCCCGCTGGTGACGATCTCCTGTCCCTGACAGTAGACCCTGTTTAGCACTCTTTCTCCCGGTGTTTTTAAGATCTTCTAATCTTGCCTTCACAATGCCTGAGGTATTGACGTCCGCTGCAGGTTGTCCGCCCTCCTTCTCTATCATGAGAGTCCCGGGGTCTCTCTTTCTGTTAAATGACTCCCAGGACATGTCCCGTGATGCGCCTATGAGCTCTGTCAGCGCATGTCTGGCCTTCTCGTCCATGATCCAGAGTTTTATCCCGATCAGGCGCGCATACCACGCGCCCTGCTCCCACACTATTTCTCCCATGACGGAAAGAGACACATCTTTCTGAGGATGCTTTAAGACAACATCCAGGACTTCTCCCCGCTTGAGGTCGCAATTCTGAGACTCAAAGCTGAACCCCTGGGGAGAAAAATTTCTTGTTATCCCGAGAGAATAGCGAAGGTTTCTTTTAAAGGGTCTGAATTCTACAATAAGAAAGACATCGGACCTTTCACACTGTCTCTTCTCACGCGTTATTGCTGTTGCCATTTTTTATTGAATGAAGACAAATTAAGTGTTTATACATGTCGCTCTTCTGTCATAAAGAACAGATGCAAACATTATGCCAGAAAAAAGGTGTCTCCCGATCAATTTGATTTATATGCATAATCATGAAATTGGTGCATCATAAGCTATCTGTAATGACATGAAAGTGTATCGATTTTCATACAATGAAATCAGAAATATACTGAATGCCACTGGTTAATCAGGGAGAATCGTAATGTTCGTTTCACGTGTAAATCGTCGTTCCGGCCAGCCTGCCCTGTTTACCGGCAGGCATCAGGCCACACCCTTTTTCCCATATTATTCTTTGAATTTCCTCTCGATCTGCCTGCAGATGTTGTGGAACATATGAAATTCCCAGTCCGTCAGGCCTGCGCGTCCGAGGCAGTGCTTGAGGTTCTGCATGATCCTTCTGCGGAGATTTCTGTCATCAGGAGGGATATATTCGATGAGTCTCAGTGCATTTTCCATTCTTTCATATAACAGTACAAGTTCATCCTGCCGGGCCATTTTTGGCGGAGTGGCCGCAAGGAGGGATTCTGTGAGGTTCCTGTCCTGCGTATGTGCTCTCCTCATATCGGTCATGGCCAGTTCATAGGCAAAGATCATAACAGCCTGTCCAAGATTAATGGACGGGTGTTGCCGGTTCGCCGGCACGGTCATGAGAAATCCGCATTCCTCGATCTCTCCGTTAAAGAGTCCCCTGTCTTCTCTCCCGAAGAGCAGGGCCACCTTGTGGGTATGGGCGATCTCACGAATGCGCCGTGCTCCTTCATCAACAGGGAGAAATACCCCCCGCCTCCGTCCTTTCCTCCTTGATGTTCCGACGACATAGTGCTTGTCCCTGATGGCGTTATGGACGGAATCATGAATTTCAGCAGAGAGCATGACATCAATGGCATTATGGGCAAACCGTTGAGCCTCTTCATCATCCAGTGAAGGGGGATTAACAAGGCAGAGATGCCTGAAGTCCATGTTTTTGATGGCCCGTGCAGATGCCCCGATATTCCCCGGCTCTCCCGGCTCCACGAGGGTAAAATGAATATTGTCTTTCCAGTTTTTCATTTCTCAAATAATACCATATGCAGGATGAGGAGCGAAGGAGGGGAGGAAAGAAATGCGATGTCAGCCCTTGATGATTTTTACTCCCAGATAGGTCCCTTCCAGCTCGGACTTGAGGGCAGTGAAATTACCGCTTCCTTTCAGTCGTATGACAAGATGTCTGTGGCCCTTTTTAACCTC
The DNA here is from genome assembly GCA_041629615.1 of Thermodesulfovibrionia bacterium. Lineage (GTDB taxonomy): Bacteria > Nitrospirota > Thermodesulfovibrionia > UBA6902 > UBA6902 > JBFKMY01. Next base: position 9,984 of record JBFKMY010000024.1, read on the forward strand.
TTCATAGGAGGTGAGGATGCTCTGGAGGCGAAAACCGTGTTTGCTGATTATTGCTGAGACAGCCTGCAAAGAACCCGGTTCATCCTTCAGGGGAAGAGATACCCTGTGTCCGCGGTGCCTGACCCCGGTGATGTCAACCAGCACACGGAAGATGTCACGGTCCGAGATAATTCCCGCCAGTTTGTTCCCCTCAATCACGGGAAGGCATCCTATGTTGTTGTCATGCAGGATCAGGGCAGCCTCTTCAACAGGCATTTCCGGGGTTACGGTAATGACCTTTGTTTTCATTATATCTTTGACTTTTGCTTTTGTAAGCAGCTCGTGCAGTTCGTGGACATCAAGGGCTTTATTCCGGGAAGCAATATAGCCCTGAACATCCCTGACAGAGAGAATGCCCTTTATTTTTTCGCCCTTTACAATGGGGATATGCTTTATCCCCCGCTCCTTTGATAATTGTGATGCAGCAATAATGCTGTCTTCAGGGGACAGGGTAAAGACCTTTTTTGTCATCCAGTGTGAAACAAACATCGCAGTGCTCCTTTACTGAAGATTCGTAACGTGCCCTCTCATTAGATCATAAGTCAAAGCGACTCCGATTTCAATACTATTTTCAAAACATTATTTCCTGAACTGGAAGGCATGATTTGCGTTTACAGTTTTTGTAATCACAACACATTACATTTATAGTAACTTGGAGATGGGGCTCTGCCCCATATCTCATAAAGTCACTGAGTGATTACAAGTCTTTTAGCTGAAGCAGTGATTTAATCAGAGAGAGGGAAAACGGTCACGATGAAAGACTGACCCGGAGACGTCATGGTGACAATCTTTTTTTCATGGAGAGCATTATTTTCATTATTTTTCTAAAGTGCACACAGCTACACTCTAACCTGCAATCGCTCAGTTCATTTTCAATACGGCAGTATCCCGGACATCCGTTATTACTTAACATGCTTAAGCTATATTTCGGCCCCTGATATAAGTCCAGAAATTTCTCGACATGAACTGCCAATGACGTTCCGCATTCATGATTAAAAAGATACAGACCACGATTCAGGTTTTCAGGGTAAGCCTGATAGCCGATTAACTGTATTGCAGGATCGAGTATAAAGCTGTCTCTATCCTTCCATTCATGATTACATACAGTGCATCTTTTAAATAAACAGGAAGTCATTCAATATTTTATAACTTTTGCGTTCAAGATATGTAATTTGATGTAATTGTTAAAATGATAGATTACTTATGGGATCACTTCTTGCCATTGATCTGGGCATTAAGACCGGACTTGCACTTTACGGGCCAGAGGGACGGCTGCGCTGGTATGGTTCCAAAAATTATGGAACTGCAGCGAAATTACGGCGCGGCGCAAATACTTTGTTGAACAGTGTTCCTGATCTTTCATTTCTTATATTGGAAGGCGGAGGGCCCCTTGCCGTGATCTGGGAGCGTGAAGCCAATCGCAGAAAACTCCCTTTAAAACAGATCTCTGCCGAACAATGGCGGCATACACTCTTATATCCCAGAGAACAGCATTCCGGGCTTCAGGCAAAGCATTATGCCGATGACCTGGCCCGCAGGATTATCAAATGGTCCGGCATTTCCCTGCCTGCCTCTTTGCGACACGATACTGCGGAGGCAATTCTGATCGGGTTCTGGGCTGCATTGGATGCGGGGTGGCTGAGAGAAATCCCAGTGGCACTGAGACGGTAAGGGACAATAAACCATATAAGAACTGTCTATCTTCTTGTAGAGAATAATGCAAGAAACAAGACTTGACCCTGCATATAATTAAAGAGCAATTACGACTTTGCACATCTAAAGGGATGACAGGTGAAACCCGAAAATAGAGAACAAACGGATATTGCGTCTATTAACTTATATCTCTGCGACAGGTTGATAATAAGCGTCTGATAATTTTTGGGTCGTGGATGACATAACCATATAGAAAGAAAAGGAGTAAAAAACACAGTAGAGGGGAACAGAGGAAATAGCATGAATGCTGATTTGAAAATTATCAGTGGAAGAATATTATGTATTTTGATTGCACTGTTCCTGACCGCATGCGGTAAGGGCAGTGATGGCGACCGGGATGTAACTCCGTCTGCACCAAATAACGAACCGCCAGGTGCCTATACCGCCCTGGGCAACCCGGAATTAGTCACTATTACCGGCTATAACGGCGATATGATGGAGCCCTTTATCAGCCGCGACGGAACGTACCTGTTCTTCAACGACCATGGCCCGGCAAGAGACATTTACTATGCAACCTTTATTAATGACACGACTTTGCAGTATGTTGGGGCCCTCACATCCATTAACACAGCTGCTGTAGACGGCGTGGCAACAATGGATGTCACAAACACATTCTTTTACGTTTCCACTGCCAGCTACAATCCCCCGGTTACGTACGACACTCTTTATACAGGGACATGGGACGGCAGCACGGTTATCGGCAGCACTCCGGTAACGGGCCTTGCAATCACTACGCCGGGATTTATCAACTTCGATATCGAGGTGAGTCCTGATGGCTCTACTCTCTATTTTAATGACGGCGACTTTACTGGCGGGAACAGCTTTCCCGGTGCTGCCTCTATAGCCATTGCCGTTCATTCCGGCAGCGGCTTTACCCGGGATCCGAACAGTGCCACTATTATGGCAAACGTAAATACCACCAATACTCTTGAATACGCTCCCGCAATATCGGCGGACGGACTGGAGTTCTTCTTTACCCGTCTCGACTTGAACACCCTGGAGGCCAGGATCTACAGGGCAGCACGAACAAATACAAACAATCCCTTTGGAGAGCCACAGTTAGTAAGTGCTATTGATGGTTTTGTCGAAGGTCCTACCTTGTCTCCCGATGAAAAATCACTTTACTACCACAGGAGGAATACAGGCACAGGCAAGTTCGAATTATTCCGGGTGACACGGCCCTAGAGATTTCATTATATAAAACGGGGGGTGTTTCGTCTACGGAGTGGTGTCGCGTCTACGCATTACAGATTATACTGAAGATTATAGACCCCACCCATTATTGTGTTCTTATATTGTATTGACGCATGACGTCTTTGAATTGTCTAGATTCCCCATTCAAGCCTGCCTGCCGGTAGGCAGG
>JBFKMY010000025.1:0-12969 GCA_041629615.1 Thermodesulfovibrionia bacterium
AACGGATCACCTCTGTTCAGAAATATCACGGGCCTGAAAATGTTACCCCGAAAATGGATAAACTCGGCGGCAAGACATGGCTGAGAACGAGACAGCGGGTCAGGAAGAAAATAAAAGACATGGCCGAAAAGCTGCTGAAGATTTATGCGCAGCGGACTGCCGTGGCGGGAAATGCCTTTTCCGCAGATACAGAGCTGCACAGGGAATTTGACGGATTTTTCCCCTATGAAGAGACACCCGATCAGTTGTCTTCCATTGAAGAGATAAAACATGACATGGAGCAGTCTGTCCCGATGGACAGGCTGTTGTGCGGGGATGTGGGGTACGGAAAAACAGAAGTGGTAATACGTGCCTGTTTTAAAGCAGTATATGATTCAAAGCAGGTTGCACTGCTTGTCCCCACGACGATACTTGCCGAACAGCATTATGAGACTTTTGTTTCGCGATTTTCCGCTTTCCCCGTAAAGATTGACTTCCTCAACCGTTTTAAAAGTACGGCGGAACAGAAGCAGACGATCAGGGCGCTTGCCGCAGGTGATATAGACATTATCATCGGCACCCACAGGCTCCTCGGTAAAGACGTGAATTTTTATGACCTCGGACTCCTGGTGATCGATGAAGAGCACAAGTTTGGTGTGGCCCATAAGGAAAAAATTAAGGCCATAAAGGCAAATGTCGATATTCTCACCTTAACGGCGACCCCTATCCCGAGGACGCTCCATATGGCGCTTTCAGGCATCAGGGGTATGAGTACCATTGAGACGCCGCCGGAAGAGAGACTTGCGGTAAAAAGTGTGGTCACACGTTTTAACCCGGCGCTTATCAAAGAAGCGCTGCAGCATGAACTGGACAGGGGCGGACAGGCATTTTTTGTGCATAACCGCATCCATGATATCTATGAAACAGGAAATTTCCTGAGAGGGCTTGTGCCGGGGGGTAACATAGGTGTGGCACACGGACAGATGAAGGGGAAGGAGCTTGAGCTGGTAATGCACAAGTTCTTTCACAAGGAAATAAATATCCTTGTCTCAACATCCATCATAGGTGCCGGTCTTGATATTCCCTCTGCAAATACAATAATTATCGACCGGGCAGACCGGTTCGGTCTCGCAGACCTCTATCAATTGAGGGGTCGTGTGGGACGGTCTCATATCAGGGCGTACGCCTATTTTCTGGTCCCGGGCGAAGACATCATTACAGAACAGGCCGGGAAAAAGCTCCGGGCGATTCAGGAACTCAGCTATCTAGGAGCAGGGTTCCGTCTTGCCTTACGGGACCTTGAAATCAGGGGTGCCGGCAACCTGCTCGGTGCGGAACAGTCGGGACACATAGAGGCAATTGGTTTTGACCTGTATATGGAAATGCTCGAAAATACTGTTGCAGAGCTGAAGGGGGAAATAATTGCCCCAAAGATTGATCCTGTTGTTGATCTCAAAGTAACTGCCCTGATCCCGGAAGCATATATCGATAATCCGGACCTCAGAATGAGCATGTACAGAAAAGTTGCATCCGCAAAGGACATCACGTCCCTGCGGAAGATCCCCGGTGAGCTGAAGGACCGTTTCGGTCCGCTGCCCGAACACACCAGAAGACTTATAGAAATTATGGAGCTTAAAATAATGGCCATCAAACTTTACATAACCCGGATTGAAAATATGGCCGGCAGGATACGAATCCTGTTTGCAGATGAAACCCCCGTAACACCGGAACAAATATTTTCCCTTCAAAAGGCCAGAAAGGGCCTCATCAAATTCCTCCCCGCAGGAGGGATGGAATTAAACCTCAAAGGAAAACCGTGGGACATGGTTTACAGGGAACTGAAAGGGATCATGGAAGAACTCGGGGGCACTGCAACAGTCAAACCTGAATAAGTGCCAAAGAGCAAGCATAAAATTACAAACAAATTCAAAATACGAAATTCCAATCACCGAAAAACTTCGCGTATATTCAGAGGGCTGGATCTTCGGCCATTGGAAATTGGAACGTATTTGTTATTTGTGATTTGGTGTTTGGGGTTTTGCCCGATTTATTTGCAGAAATAAGCCGGGAAAAGCGTTTACAACACCTGTATATGCTTTTGTAGTTCAGGGCAGTTTACATATCTTGTGCTCGCTTATCGTGATGACAGCAATTATAGAGATCGGAGCCTTCTTTGTCCAGGCTGTCAATTGCTTTAATTAATTCAAGAAGTCTTACTTTTACCTCATCCGATACTTGCATTATCTTTTCATCAAAATCATACATGTGCCCTGCCCTCCTTTGACTGGAGAAATCATCCAGTGACATTAAAGTTAGTTAAGACAATATTCCAAAATGAAGAAGCAATCATAATTGTTATCTGCTTCCCTGACCTTCAGTGCCTCCTGCACGAAAGCCGGATCAAGAGGTAAGGTATGGAGTAATATATTTCCGTTCCTTTGATTTTCCTGTATGATGATGTTGTATATATATTCTGTTTTCGTCATTTCACGAAATTTCCTATTTAACTGTAGTGAAATTAACACTGCAATTACTATACCAGATTGTAAGGCATTGAAATAACGCTATTTACTGAAAATCATCCGTTAGAAGTATAGCCAATAATTTGACTTTATTTATTTTAACGCGTAATTCCCGGCGGTATCTGCGCAGGGTTCTTCATGTCCTTTTGCCCCGGGCATTGATGATTCTGGTCTCATTGATATTAAAGGGATGACTGCTCGATGCCGATAAGATACTATATGATAATGCTCTATACAAATAAAAGACATTGTCCCCTGATTCAGGAGCCCTCTGAAGAATGTTATTGCAACAAAATGAACAGTCAGGACATAGAAAGAACGATTTACTTTTGCAGCAGAAACTATGAGTCATGTACAATATACAGATATATCAATAATAAAGAGAAGGACAGAAACACAGAAATCAGGGTCCTCACGCATTCTTTAATATAAGATCAACAGAAGTCTGTCGTCCTTCCCGTGTCACGTGCTGCTGCCTTTCAATCTTTCTTGCCGATAGAGTAAAGTTAATAATGAGACTATTTTTAGTTTTATTCTTCCTTATATACGGATCAATGAATCTCTATGCTTTTCTCAAGGCACAGGCAGCGCTTTCATTAAGCACTTTCTTAAAAACCTCCCTTATTGTCTTCATGGCTGTGATGACGTCAGCCCCTGTGATGGTCCGTTATCTTGAAAGGTATGACATGGAATTTCTTGCGCGGACCGTTTCATATATCGGATACATATGGATGGGAGGGTTGATATTGTTCTTTTCAATGGCCCTGTGCCTTGACAGCTACCGGGCGCTGGTTTACCTTATCAGTCGTGCGGGCCGCGCAGACATGTCTGCCCTTACCCTTACAGCAGGGACCTCTTTTTATGTTCCGCTCATATTTGCATTCATCGCGGGAACGTACGGATTTTTTGAGGCAGGAAATATACGCGTTGAAGAGCTCACGATTAAGACATCAAAGATCCCGCAAGAAAACAACCCCCTCAGAATAGTCCAGATTTCCGATGTTCATGTTGGATTGATTGTAAGGGGGGAACGGTTGAAAAGAATTGCCGAAAGAGTAAAAGGCGTATCGCCTGATATTGTGGTATCAACAGGCGACCTTGTGGATGGGCAAATCAATAAGATCGAAGGGCTTGCGGAAATTTTAAGTGAAATCAAGCCGCGATTTGGGAAATATGCGGTAACAGGGAACCACGAATATTATGCAGGGCTTGATCAGGCCCTGGATTTTACCCGAAAGGCGGGATTCGCCCTCCTGAGAGGAGAGGCAGTCCGGGTTGCGGGGGTATCCATTGCAGGAGTGGATGACGCCACGGGGAAACAGTACGGACGGTTTAACGGAGCTTCTGAAAAGGAACTGCTCTCCGGGCTTGATCCTGTACAATTCAGAATACTGCTGAAGCACAGGCCCCGTGTAAATGACCTTGCTCCCGGTCTGTTTGATCTGCAGCTGTCAGGTCATACGCACAGAGGGCAGATCTTCCCATTCAGCCTGATTACAAAACGCTATTTCCCGAACCATTCTGGATATATCCGCCTGCCGGATGCTTCACATCTTTATGTAAGCCGCGGCAGCGGAACATGGGGCCCCCCGATACGGTTCCTCTCACCACCGGAAGTAACGGTGATCAGCCTGGTGCATGAAGGTGAGTAGGGACAATTGATGCATTTTCCTTATATGTATTACAGGCTGTTTACTTCTTCAAGGGGCTGAAAATTCCCGTTATTGTTAAACTCCGTGTTTTCTTTCTCTTCCAGGCCAACGCGTTCAGACAGCCAGAGCGAGACGAGACGGTAGTCATCTGAACCGCGCGATATCCGTGCAGTAAAAATGACAGGTTTTCCGCGTCCGGGCGCCTCTGCAAGGGACACATTTTCATGAATTATGGGGGATATCTTTTCCGGAAACATCACTTTCAGTTTATCCATAATTTCCCAGTGGACCCGGCGGCGCGGATGTGCGCGGCAGGGAACAACTGCCTGTAAAGTAATTTCCCGGTTCCGTGATCGTGCTGATTCAATGGCTGACACCATCTGCTTTAAACCATTTAATCCCAGAAAGGACGCCTCAACAGGAACAATCACATGCTGACTTGCCAGAAGAGAAGACATGGTGAGCACATCCAGGGTGGGAGGGCAATCGATGACCACGCAGTCCCAGTCTCCCGGTGTCTGCCTGAGGCAGCTCGTGAAAATTTCGTCTCCCGGTCCGTCAACGAATATCTGTCGCGCCGTCGCCAGTTCAGGCCCTGAAGGGACAATGTGCACACCGGGGACCTCTGTAGGAAGCACCGGTAATGCACTTATTTTTTGCATGGAAGCAAGAAGTGACGCCCCGTCGCTCGCTGCTCCTACACATACACTTGCACTCCCCTGAGGGTCGAGGTCAACGAGAAGGACTTTCTTTCCCTGCTCCGCCCAGCATGCAGCAAGGTTGACTGCTGTTGTTGTTTTGCCGACACCGCCTTTAAGATTTACTACCGATATGACCTGTTTCATATAAAGCATTCCCTCCTGTGTTTTCCCGCTCTCTCTATTGCTGGTTTACAATAAAAAAGTCAGATATTTTTAATGGGTTTTTATGAGACAAACAGATAGTAATCTATATTTTTTTTTAGAAATTGTCAACTGACATGGAATTATTTTCAATTAATAACTATAGGTGCGCACGCTTGATCAGGTCTAAAAATACAGGCCTGCCGCGGGAATGTGCGGATATGTCCCCGTTCATCTGGCATTACTGCATGGGGGTATATCCGGTGATGAGAAAACAGAAGATGAATACAACGATGGTAAGGATGACCGTATACCCGATACCGGCTGACCTCAGTTCATAGGTGGCTTCCTGAGGCTCTATATTGAAAGCCCGGGGATGCAACCTGCCCTCGTCAGACAGTGACAATATCTTCCGGGTAAAGTGGCGCACCCAGTGGGGGATAATGTCATCAAACATGTACTCGGAAAATATGTGCTCAAGCCTGTTTTCAGGGATCTCCTGTCCATACCACTGCGCATAGGCCAGCTGAAAGAAGCGGAATTCTGATAACTGGAGCATCATCGACGCACGCACTACCCGCTCCAGATCAAGACTGGTATGGTCTTTTCCCTTCGTCAAGATTAGTTCAGGCAGTGCTTTCATCAGCTGCCTGAGTGTTTCACTCATGCGTTTTAACCTCTTCATTTACCCGTCTCCAGTGTAAACGCTGAAGAGTTTCTCAATATTATTATACAACATAAATGGGGAATGACTTTAATGGAAGCCCAACTGTCTGCAATATAATTTTTTTGATTTTGCGCCGTTCATCACAGATACATGAGGTGCAGTCTCGCGTATTGACTTGCAGAATAATGTAAAGTTATCCTTCATGAGATGGAAAATACAGTTACTACAAACAGAAAGGCATTTCATGATTATCATATACTGGAGAAATATGAGGCCGGGATTTCCCTTTTCGGAACGGAAGTAAAGTCCCTCAGGGAAGGCAGGGCGAACCTGAAAGACAGTTACGCAATCATTAAAGGCGGTGAGGCCTTTCTGTTAAATTGCCATATCAGTCCCTACAGTCATGGAAACATTCAAAACCATGAACCATTGAGGACCCGAAAGCTTCTCCTTCATAAAAGGGAAATAGACAAGCTTGGGGGCAAGACACATCAACAGGGGCTCGCACTGATCCCCTTGAGAATATACTTCAGAAGCGGGAAGGCAAAAGTGGAGATAGGACTGGGGAAAGGGAAAAGACAGTACGAGAAGAGGGCGAACATAAAAGAAAAAGAAGCGAAAAGGGAAATAGAACGGCATTTAAAGGCCCGTAAATGACCGGGATTATCGTAGAACGGAAAATGACAATTGACGAATAGCGAGTGACGAATGACGAAGGTACGGATAGAACGGGAAATGCCCTTTTTTTTACTTCGTCAATCGTAAATCGTCAATTGTTATTCGTCACTTTCATTTTCATATCACGATCATCTGACTCGGGTGCTGCATTGTCGAAAAAAGAAAAGAGGAGTAAGATTCCCAACGTAGCGGGAATGACAATTAACACCCCGACACTACAAGGTTGACGTGACAGTAGTGGCAATTCATGAATTGCCCTGAGATTTAAAGTGCACTATTTATTTGTCCGTGAGTGCCACAAGCCCGGGAAGGTCTTTCCCCTCAAGAAGCTCTAACGCTGCACCGCCGCCTGTGGAAATAAATGATATGCTTTCTGAAACACCTGCCCTGCTCACTGCAAGGTCCGTGTCCCCGCCCCCGACAATTGTCAGCGCATATGCATCGGCAACAGAATGGGCGATGGCAAAGGTCCCGCGCGAAAAGGCATCAACTTCAAACACCCCCATGGGTCCGTTCCACAAAATTGTTTTCGCGCTTTCCAGGGCCTCGGAGAAAAGCTTGACCGATGCCGGTCCAATATCTACCGCCTTCCATCCGCTGGGTATTTCCTGGGCAGTGACGAGTTTTGTCTCAGCAGCAGGCTCAATGCTCTGGGCAATGACACAATCCACGGGGAGATAAAATTTTATCCCCTTTGAAACCACCCCGGCCCTGATTTCACCGGCAAGGTCCAGCATGTCATTTTCTACAAGCGAATCGCCAACGTTATACCCTTCGGCCTTTAAAAAGGTATAGGCCATTCCTCCTCCGACGATGACCTTGTCAACTTTATTCTCAAGGTTCTTGATTACGTCAATTTTACCCGATACTTTTGCTCCTCCCAGAATCGCAACAAAGGGCCTGACCGGGTTATTGATGACACCCTGAAGGTATTCAATTTCCTTTTGCAGGAGAAACCCCGCTGCAGAGGGAAGAAATTTGGTAATGCCGTCTATGGAGGCATGGCTCCTGTGAGCAGCTCCGAAGGCATCGTTGACATAGAAATCAGCAAGTCTGGCCAGAGACTTGCTGAACGCCTCATTATTTGACTCTTCCTCGGTATGAAACCGGAGGTTTTCAAGAAGGATGATGTCTCCTTCATTCATTTTACTGACTGCGTCTTCAACGCCGGGCCCGATGCAGTCGGGGAGGAAGGTCACTTCTTTTTTAATAAGGCGCTGCAGTCGCCGTGCAACGGAAGAAAGGCTGTATCTCTTATCAGCCTTCCCCTTGGGCCTTCCGAGGTGTGAGGTGAGGATAATTTTGCTGCCTTCATCTATGGCATAATTTATGGTTGGAAGAGCTGAACGGATTCTTCTGTCGTCGGTTATATTGAGATTCTCATCCAGAGGGACATTGAAATCAACACGTATGAATACCCGCTTCCCTCTTATGTTCAGGTCCTTGATTGAGAGCTTGTTCCATACTCCCTTGATAGGGAGGGTATGATTATTTTCCATGGTTGTTTTCTACCTCTTGCCGTCAATATAGAGCATTAAATCCTTGAGACGTGTGCTGTATCCCCATTCATTGTCATACCATGAGAGTACCTTTACCATATTGCCTTCAAGGACCTTTGTGAGACTGGCATCAACAATCGATGAATGAGAGTTTCCGTTCATATCAATTGATACAATTGGTTCCTCGGTATACTTCAGTATGCCCTTGAGCGGTCCTTCGGCAGCTTCTTTAAGGGACGCATTAATAGCCTCTGCACTGGCGTCCTTTTCTATTTCTGCAACCAGGTCAACAACGGAAACATTGGGAGTCGGGACCCTGATGGCCATGCCGTCAAGCTTGCCCTTCAGGTGGGGAAGGACGAGTCCGACTGCCCTTGCCGCACCCGTTGTTGTCGGTATCATTGAGAGCGCAGCTGCACGGGTCCTCCTCAGGTCCTTATGGGGAAGGTCAAGGATACGCTGATCATTTGTATAGGAGTGAATGGTGGTCATGAGCCCGCGCCTGATCCCGAACTTCTGGTCAATTACTTTTGCCATCGGTGCGAGACAGTTTGTTGTACAGGATGCATTGGAAATGATTTTATGACTGGCGACATCAAGGGCCTCTTCGTTTACTCCCAGGCATATTGTGGCATCGGGTTCTTTGGCGGGGGCTGATATTATGACCCATCCTGCCCCGGCGCTTAAATGTTTTGATGCCCCGTCCCTGTCTATAAAGCGGCCTGTTGCTTCAAGCGCTATGTCAACTTTAAGGTCCTTCCACGGAAGCTGTGCCGGATCTGCTATCGCATATGTTTTTATTTCTTTTCCGTTTACTACAAGGCTGTTTTCTTTTACTTCTATATCGGCCTTGCAAATACCGTGAACCGAGTCATACCGGAGAAGATGCGCCAGGGTCTTTGCATCGGTAAGGTCATTTATTCCTGCAATCTCAATTCCTTCACTTTCGAGACAAATCCTGAGAAAATTCCTTCCAATCCTTCCAAATCCGTTAATACCAACACGTAGCGCCATGAGATCCTCCTTTTAGTAAATAAGTTATAGCAGATTGATTAATTGACAAAGGATTCGGGTATACATGGGATCAATGGTTCAAGTGTTACGGGAATGAATTATGATTATTCCCGGAATAGAAAAACTGCTGCACATTACATCGCTCGAATCCCCGTAGGCCTGCACAATAGAATCCTTTGTGTTCATTACACTTCCATTACTTCTTCTTCCTTGTGGGCAATAATTTCGTCAACTTTCTTGATGTAAGAATCGGTAGTTTTCTGTATTTCGTCTATTGAGCGCTTTGTTTCATCTTCACTGATATGCTCTTCTTTTTCAATCTTTTTCATCTCTTCGTTCCCGTCGCGCCGGATGTTCCGTAATGCTATTTTTGCCTCTTCCCCTCTTTTATGGACATGTTTCACAATTTCCCTGCGGCGCTCTTCGGTAAGCTGGGGAATAGCTATCCGGATGATTTTTCCGTCATTACCGGGATTGAGCCCGAGATCAGATTTCTGGATTGCTTTTTCAATGTGCGGTATAGTTTTGGGGTCCCAGGGCTGAATGGTAATCAACCGGCTTTCGGGTATGCTCAATGTTGCCACGTGATTTAAGGGAGTCGGGGTGCCGAAATAATCAACCATTATCCCGTCAAAAATGGACAGGGAAGCACGCCCTGTCCGTATGCCCGACAGGTCATTTTTCAGGGCATCTATCGCTTTATCCATTCTCTCTGTTATTCTTTTTTTTGCCTCTTTCTGCATAAGGACTTATCCCCCCTTTACGAGCGTCCCGATTTTTTTACCCTCCAGGACTCTTTTTATATTCCCTTTTTTCATAAGGCCAAATACTATGATCGGCAGGTTATTGTCCATACATAAAGATATTGCCGTGGAATCCATAACCTTAAGCCCTTTTTTCAGGACATCGAGGTAGCTGATTTCACGGTATTTCTTTGCGAGAGGATTTTTCACAGGGTCACTGCTGTACACTCCTTCGACTTTCGTTGCCTTCAGAATTATGTCTGCCCCGATTTCAACAGCCCGCAGCGATGCTGCCGTGTCTGTAGTGAAATAGGGATTGCCGGTGCCGCAGGCAAATATGACAAACCGTCCTTTTTCAAGATGTCTCACAGCCCTCCTCCTGATGTAGGGCTCAGCAAGTTCACGCATTTCAATGGCTGAAAGCACTCGCGTCGGCATTCCGTTAAGTTCAAGGGCATTCTGCAGTGCAAGTGCATTCAAGGCCGTTGCAAGCATTCCCATATAATCGGCAGACGTTCTTTCCATCCCTTCTGCGCTTGCCTCAAGACCGCGAAATATATTGCCGCCGCCAATTACAATGGCGATCTGGACTTCCAGTTTTGTAATTTCCTTGAGCTCGCCTGCTATGTATTGAACAATCTTCTGATCAATGCCAAACTGTTTGTCCCCCATGAGCGCTTCACCGCTCAATTTTAAAAGGACTCGTTTGAAACAGGATCTTTGTTTCATCGTGCTCCGGGTATCAGCTCGCCTTCTCCCCAAGCTGAAACCTGACAAAGCGTTTTATCATGATATTTTCCCCGAGCTTGGCGACTTTTTCTATAACCAGGTCCCTGATTTTCTGCTTGCCCTCGGGGTCCTTCACAAAAACCTGGTCCATAAGGCATGTGTCAGCAAAATATTTTTCCAGTTTCCCCTTCACGATCTTTTCAACGACCTCCGGAGGCTTGTTTTCTACCTGTGAGGCGTATATCTCCTTTTCTTTCTCTATCACTTCAGCAGGAATATCCTCCCTGTTTACATATAAAGGATTTGATGCCGCGATATGCATGGCGATATTCTTTACAAATTCCCTGTAATCATCAGTCTTTGCAACAAAATCAGTTTCGCAGTTGACCTCCACGAGAACCCCCAGTTTTCCCATATGGATATAAGAACCAATTAATCCGTCAGAGGCATCCCGCGAGGCTTTTTTTGCGGCCAGGGCAAGACCTTTCTGCCGTAAAATATCCAGGGCCTTGTCAATGTTTCCGGCTGCCTCGGTAAGGGCTTTTTTGCAGTCCATCATCCCCACTCCGGTCTGCTCTCGTAACTCTTTTATATCTCCTGCAGTTATATTCATCCGGTGACTTCCTCCTCCTTCTTTTCTTCCTTCTCTTCTGCAGCTATCTTCTCTTCAATAGCTTCCTTTTCAGCGGTCTCTTCAGCGGTCTTGTTTAAAATGCTTTTTCCTTCAAGGACAGCATCGGACATTTTGGATGTAACCAGTTTGATTGATCGGATTGCATCATCATTGCCGGGGATGACATAGTCTATATCATCGGGGTTGCAGTTTGTATCAACAAGGGCGACAATGGGAATTGAAAGCTTTCTTGCTTCCGCAACAGCGATGGTCTCCTTTTTGGGATCGATGATAACCACTGCTCCGGGGAGCCTGTTCATTTCTTTTACACCGCTTAAGTGCTTATCGAGGCGCTGTCTCTCTGTTTCATACTTTGCCACTTCTTTTTTTGTCAGGAGGCCGTAGGTGCCGTCTTCGTTCATTTTTTCAATTTTCTTGAGTTTTTCAATGCCCTGCTTGATTGTCTTGAAATTGGTCAGCATCCCTCCCAGCCAGCGCTGGTTAACAAAAAATGACTCGGATCTCTGGGACTCCTCAATGATTACGTCCTGTGCCTGCTTCTTGGTGCCGACAAACAGGACCGATTCACCTTTGCTGGATAGGTCCCGTACAAAGTTGTATGCTACTTCGAACATCTTGACTGTTTTCTGGAGATCAATGATATAGATACCATTACGCTGGCCAAAAATATATCTCTTCATTTTCGGGTTCCAGCGCTTGACCTGATGCCCAAAATGTACACCGGACTCCAGAAGTTCTTTCATTGTTACTACCATACATACCTCCTCAGTTTTTCCTCCGTCCTTTCTCCCTGCATTCCGGCACAACCGGAACACTGACAGAGAGAAGATTAGATGGACGTGTGTTTTAATTGATCAATTACAATACTCTGCTTAATGCGAGTACTAATAAGACTATCATATGTAAGAGGGCCATTGCAATAATTTTTATTGTTTTTTTATTGTTTCCCTGCTCATTTCATCAATTTCGAATGAGTCAGTCCCCTTTTGGGTGCCCTGAGACGGTATATATACCTTGAGATAACGTTCCATGCATAAATATCAGATTCCTGCCATGCTACACTGTATCCTGAGACAATGACGGTGGTATAATAGGATAAAATTTACAGGGAAGGAAAGATAAATGAAAATTAAACGCCCGGTTGGATTGATCCCGCTTTTAATCATTATTTGCAGTGTCCTGCTCTTGTCCTGTACGGGAAATCAGGCAGAGGAGCTTTTTGAAATCGCAGAGTTTGAGGAACTACAGAGCAACAGGGACCATGCCCTGCAGTTATACAGGGACATCCTCAGCAGGTACCCGGAAAGCGAATACGCACGGAAGGCAGCAGAAAGAATCTCTGCGCTGGAAAATTAAGTTAAGTGGGCGGTTTTATATCAGGCAAACTGTACGAATAGAACCTACGTTATATTATCACGGCTCGTTGAAAGTTCCCTGAAAGAAATGTTGTCTTTAAGGATAAATACGAGGCCGGCAAGAATAATAAATCCCATTGCCACCAGCCAGGCAATAATGCCGTAGCTTACTGCTATCGCTTCGGAAATCCCGAAGATTTCATGGAGTGCAACAACACAGGCCAGATGGAACGAACCGAGGAAGGCAGGGGT
The DNA here is from genome assembly GCA_041629615.1 of Thermodesulfovibrionia bacterium. Taxonomy (GTDB): domain Bacteria; phylum Nitrospirota; class Thermodesulfovibrionia; order UBA6902; family UBA6902; genus JBFKMY01. The sequence goes on from JBFKMY010000025.1 coordinate 12,567, forward strand.
CGGAAAGACGGAAATGAAAATGCCAACGGTCAGACTCACGATAACAATTGCTGTGATCACCGGCAGCTGGGATTCAATGCCAAATGCCAGAATGATGGGGTAATAGGCAATTACCGCTGCTGCCCATACAAAAATAGAAAGAACAAGGGCAGCCAGAAATCCCCGGACATCTTTTAAAATTTTTAATCCATCAGTAAAGGAGTGGACCATGCCAACAATTTTTTTCCCCCACTTTTCAGGAAGCGGCCTTATGCATGTCCCTACGATTTTCATGGCCCAGTGATTTTTATACTGAAGGAGAATAAAAAATGAACACAGTGCTATGGCCAGTACAAAGCTGGACCATCCGAAGCTTTTCATTATACTCATCAGATTGTATCTGCTTCCCGGCCCCGCCTGTGTC
>JBFKMY010000026.1:0-12839 GCA_041629615.1 Thermodesulfovibrionia bacterium
CTGCGAGCTTTTGCTCGCAGCACAAGACTGGTCAATCTTATCTCTGAGCTGTATGACATCCAAGACAGCCCCAGTCGTTTCCGCCTCCGGCAACCATATCCGTATAGGTAAACCTGAGGGCATCGTCTTCATCAGAAGCATGTGCCCTGTGACAGGAGATACAGGCCACTCTTGGGTTATTCGGCATGTCGTATGCCAAGGCTGGAGTCAGAGCAGCATAATCAGCACCGTTAAAAGCAAACGGGTTTCTCTCATAATCTACTGTTACTCCGGTACCGATTGCATCCCATGCTGCGGGAATTACTTCTTCGGTCGGATGCCTTGTCCATACACCACCGGACATTGTGTCGCCATCGTCGTGGAAGTCCCCGTGGCAGAGTGAGCAGAAGGAACTGATAGAGTCTCTTGTTGCTACGCCGTCATTGGCAAGCGCATAATATACGTTGTGGTTGGCTGCTGTTGCACCGCCCGATTCCCACGTAGGTGAACCTTTTCCCTGAATATCAGTGTGCGCTGCACCATCATAAAACCTCAGAAAGCGGTATGCGTTCGGGTAAGTGCCGTGATGGAAGCCCGTGACACTGTTTCCGGCTCCGGCATCATGATTACCGTGGCAACCCAGTGTACCGGCACATGTTAATGTTAATCCTGTCGGCTCCGTATAGCCGCCTGCTTCTGCGCCCGGGGGGTTACCAATCATGCCTGCTGTGCTTTCAGCTCCTGTGGTAAGAATTCCCGCATCAACAAGGTCTTTTACATTATGACCTTTCTGATCTGTCGTGAATACGGTGTCGGCAAACGTACCACCCGCGGTCCTTGTTACCGTACCGAAGATGATAGGTGCTCCAACTGCCTGTCCATTATGACATCCGAGACACGTGGAGACAGTCAGGTTGTTCTGTGCAGTAGCCAGAGGCGTACCATCAAAGGCCTGTGCCATTGGCGCCCCATCCTGGCTGTTGTGCATTGTATGGCATCCCGAGCACGGACCTGATATCTGTGCATCAGCATACCCGACCGCCATTCCTATTGCTACGAAAATAATACCCATTACCAATAGTGTTTTTTTCAATTTCTTCACCTCCATTGTTTTTAAAGTTTTTTTCATGTACTCCCACCTCCCTTTCTCTTTTTAAACAAATACATTTTATTAACTTTATAATTTAAAGCATGCAACTAATATGCCAGTGATTTGTTCCGTGGGCAATTCCCGCAAATTTCCCTTATCCTGCTGATAATTAGCCATAAAATATACAAACTCCCTGACTGACAAGATTCAAGTGAACAATCCGTTATACCGTGATATCCCCAATTGGTGTGTTATTTTCCTCACAGGCTATTATAACTCACTATATACACCTTTTCAAACAGGTAATAATAAAAAATACGGTACTTAGTATATCCCGTTTTTCATGAAAAAGGGGATATATTTATATACAAATAATAAAATTCAATATTCATGAACCCGGTGCTTTTCACTCACTACCCTCCTTATTATAACAGGTTGAATTTCTGCATCTTATATCGGAGTGCATCCCGTGATATACCCAGCAGTTTGGCTGCCCTGGTCTGGTTATTGTCTGCCTTTTTAATGGCCTGTACAATAAGATTCATTTCCACATTCTTAAGGGAAAGGCCTTCACTGGGCAAATCTATTGCTGAACTTTCATCCGATCCCGTATCATTATATTTAATAATTTCTGATGGAAGATGTTCCGGGTAGATTATCTCTGTATCTTCAAGAATACATACCCGCTCTATAACGTTCCTCAACTCCCTGGCATTGCCATACCACTGGTAGTTTAACAGAAGCTTTTCAGCTCCATGGGAGATCCCTGTAACATTTTTCCTGAATTCCTTGTTGAATTTAGTAATATGATGCATTGCAAGAGGTATTATATCTTCTTTTCTTTCCCTCAGGGGAAGGATAAATATGGGAAATACCTTAAGCCGGTAATAGAGGTCCGCCCTGAAGCTCCCGTCCTTCACCGCGCCTTCAAGGTCTTTTTTATTGGTCGTCGCAACGATCCGGACATTTACCTTTATATCTTTAAGACCGCCTACCCTTTTAAATGTCTTTTCCTCAAGGGCCCTCAGCAGTTTGGCCTGTGTGGATAATTTAATATCTCCGATTTCGTCAAGGTAGATTGTCCCTCCGCTGGCAACTTCAAAAAGTCCCTTTTTTAATGTCTTCGCATCGGTAAATGAGCCTTTTTCATGACCGAAAAGTTCGCTTTCAATAAGCGCCTCGGGAATGGCCGTGCACGTGATTTCAACAAATGGTTCGGATGCCCGCGGACTGTGATAATGGATGGCCCGTGCCAGAAGACTCTTGCCTGTACCGCTTTCACCCTGTATGAGGATGGTATTCGCGTCGCTTGCCGCTACTTTTTTGGCAAGGGAAATAATATCCTTCATGGCTGATGATGCACCTACAATATTATGAAAATTGTACGTATCGAATTTCTCTTCCCTTAAAAAATTGACTTCTCTTTTCAACTGAACCGTTTCCATGGACTTTCTTATGATAACAGAGATTCTGTCCAGTTCAAAGGGTTTCTCGACAAAATCATGGGCACCTGATTTAATGGCAGAAACCGCCGTTTCTATATCCCCATGGGCCGTGATAATGATTACAATGACATCACTGCTCAGATGTTTCAGCGCCTTCAGGGTCTCGATGCCGCCAATGCCCGGCATGTTGAGGTCCAGAAGAATGATATCGGGAGATTCTGTTTTGAAAACGTCAAGCCCCTCTTCCCCCGTTGCAGCGGTAACCACCTCACACCCCTCTTTTTCAAGGTGCTGCCTGAGGCTCTTTGTTATAAATTCTTCATCATCAATGACAAGTATCTTGCTCTGGACCAAAATAACTCCTTAAACAGGTAAACCAGAAGAGAGATATAAGACGACAATCTCTTCCTGCAAACCTCTTATAATATTGCACTGTACCGTCCTCATTTAATCCTTTCCTGCTGGTCCGCTCTCACCGGTCTGTATTTCCGGCAGGTATATTGAAAATGTGCTCCCCCTGCCCACGGTGCTGCGTACAACAATTTCGCCTCCGTGCTCCTGTACGATTCTTCTGCTTATGGCCAGACCAAGGCCGGTCCCTTTTGACTTTTTCGTGAAAAATGGATCAAATATGCTTTTCAGATATTCAGGCTCTATTCCTTTTCCTGTATCCTCAAACTTCATGATCACTGCTTTCTCCACAGGAAAAACCTCAGTTGTTCCATGATCCTTTTCCCTTTCCTTATCGGATGTCATTGAAGTAATCTTTAGCGTCCCGCCCTCGGGCATGGCCTGCACCGCGTTAATCATTAAATTTAGGAATACCTGCTGTATCTGGTCCGGATCCATCATAACATCAGGGATTTCCCCATCGATTTTTGTGTCAATAACTACATTGTGTTTTTTTGCCTCAGGATATACAAAAAAAACAGCCTTATTCAATACATCGTCTATGTTAAGGGGCAAAAAATGAGGTGGTTTTGGTTTCGCATAATTCAAGAGATCCTTGACTGTCCTGTCAAGCCGTTTGATGTGGTTCAATATCTCGGTAGTTACTGCTTTTCTACTGTCGTCTTCCGTCATTTCCAGTTGAAATACCTGAACAGCACAGCTTATTCCCGTGAGAGGGTTCTTTATCTCATGGGCAATTCCGGAAATAATTTCTCCGAGAGATGCCAGTTTAGCGGCCCTCTGCATCTGTTCCGCATGACACATTTCTATTTCCTCTTTGGCCGCATCAAGAGATGAAAGCATGCTGTTAAAACTTTTTGCCAAAAGGCCAAATTCATCTTTTTTGTCTTCCTCCATCCTTGCCGAAAGGTCCCCATTCTCAATCGACCTGATAGTGCGGATCATTTTCTTTATCGGCCTGTCTATTAACAGTCCGACAGCAAGCAGAAATCCTCCGGCAATCAGCAAAAATCCTATAAGGGCATCCAGTAAATGCTCTTTTTTGAATTCATCAATTGATCTGTACACATTAGAAAGAGAAATGTCTACGCCAAGCACGCCTAATATCTTTTTGTCAGAACCATGACACTTGTAGCAGACCGTCTGGTTCCGGATAACAGTAAGTTTCGAAGCATACTGCTCACCTTTTTTCTCTGTCAGGAAGGCATTATCAATTATCCCCTTCTGAAACATTTCATTGTCCTGTATGTGCCCCCCCCCTCCGATATCGCCTGCAGATGAAGAGGCAACAACCGTCCCGTCATCAGGAAGGAAGATCCGTATATTTTTGAGTTCCTTTGAATCCTTGGTCAGGCTTTCCATAAAGGCCTGCAAGTCCTGCCACCTGTTCTGCAGCATAAGCACCATGATACCGTGCGCAATCCTCTCGGAAAGCAGAACCGCTTTTTCCCTCTGGCTGTCAAGAAGGCGCTGTTCCGTGTCTTTTATATCTCTCCAGGTAGATAATGACATGATGACTGATATAATAAGGAAGGCCGTAATCGTTATTTTAAATTTCAGACTGGTAAACATCATACAACTATACCATAGAAGACATTTCACCTACTATACATGCCTTACGGAGTTTGCAGCAGTGAAAAACAACCGCATTAACAGTAATACACCACTTGACAAATAATAGAGCAGATGTTAATAATATTGACTTTTATCTTTTGATGAAAGAATGTCTTATATTCATATAAGTAAAATTTAATAAATCATTTAAACATCATATGGTATCATTAAATGTTGCTATAAGGTTTAGGATACCACGCTGTAATATATAACCCCGGTAACCCTCAACCACAAAAAATAAAATTGTATGAATAGGAGGGCAGTACTTTGAATCTCATAAAAATATCATTATTCGTTACTATATGGCTTTTATTCTCAGTTATTGCTCCCGGTGCCGATGCAGCAGATAAGGAAAATTGTCTCATGTGCCACAAATACCGGCAGATCGGCCGCATTGACGAAACAGGGGGGAAAAGAAGTTACTTCGTGAGTGAAAATATTTACGCAAATACAGTGCATAGAAATGTCCCCTGCAGGGACTGCCATTCGTATATTGACAAACTTCCCCATGACCCTGTTACGGAAGACGTAAACTGCGCAAATGAATGTCATATTAAGCCCCCGTTTGCCAAAGAAAACTTTTCTCATAAAGTAATAATTGACGTATACAACAGAAGCGTTCATGGTGTACAGGAAGATGACTCCGAGGAACTAAGAGCAGCAAAGCCATATTGTAAGTATTGCCATGTGAATCCGATATTTACACGTGTTGGGGAGGAAAGGATCGCCTTTGAAGAAACATTAAGCCGCTGTCTCAACTGTCATGAAAGAAAAGGCGTTACTCAGGCCTATAAACACATAACGCACCGCCTCCGTTCCAAGACATCACGTTCACCACAGGAAATTGTTCAGTTGTGTTCAAAGAACTGCCATGCTGATCTTGTGTTGATGAAGAAACTCAAGGTATCCCATGAAAGCATTGAAGCAGTGGCCACGTACAATGAGTCGATTCATGGCAAAGCAGTGGGGCTTGGCTCTCAGAAAGCTGCCGACTGTGTCAGCTGCCATGCCACGAGTGCCATTCATGACATTTATAAAAAAGATGAGCCACACGCTACGGTCAATAAAGCAAACCTTGTCACCACATGCAAACAGTGTCATGAAAACGTAAACGAACGGTTTGCCCAGATTGATGTCCATTCAGCCATTGAACCCCATGAAAAACCGGTGTTATATTATGTAAACGTTATTCTGGGGTTTGTATTTTACGGATCTGTCCTCAGCCTGATCGGCCTTGCCGTCCTTGAGTCCTACGGGAGACGGAAAGACGGGATTAAAATGCAGATTCTTCACGGAACATCATGGCGCGGTACATCCAAACGCGAACCTGAATAACCGTGCGCATAAACTATGACTATTTATTATTTTAAGGAGGCATGATGTCAACATCTACTGAAAATATCGCAGCTGCTCCACAAATGATGGAGGCTGACGAATCCTCTACATATGTTCAGGGTGTGGGGAATATCCCGAGAGACATATATAAATATGTAAAGTCAGACCCCCTGGGCGATCTTCCAAGATACTCTATTCATATAGTTATTCAGCATTTCGCTACATTTGTAACGTTCCTTATTCTGGCTGCAACAGGTCTTACACTGCACTTTGCTGATCTGTGGTGGGCCCCAATTGTAATGAAGCTCTTCGGAGGCCCTGATATCGCAAGGATCATACACCGGATAGCAGCAGCGTTAATGGTCCTGGCAAGTGTTTATCATCTTTTTACAATTATCGGCGGAACACTCTATAAAATTCTGAAAAAAAATTTTGATATTAAGCGAACACAGGTCCCCACCTTAAAGGATGTCCAGGATATAGTGCATGATATTAAATATTTCCTCGGAAAAGAGCGTCACCGGCCTAAAATGAATAAATTCATGTATAAACAGAAACTGCACTATCTTGCAATTTTATGGGGAACATTTGTTCTGGTAACTGCCGGGACAACGCTGCTGTTTCCCGAGACAATGGCAACAATCTGGCCCGATCCCCGATTCGGCCAGGACCTTGCCAGATTGATGCACGCTGATGAGGCAATCATGGCAATTACCGTTATTGTCTTCTGGCACTGGTCAAATGTACATCTTGTACCGGGAAGATTCCCCCTTCAATGGTCTTTTTTAACAGGGAGAATTACCCGGGAACATCAGATAGAAGAACATTTCCTTGAATACATAAATAATCTTAAGGAAATTCCGGAAGAAAGAGAATATATGAAAAAAATATTAAAAGAAAAAGGCTTCGACGCGAACTAAAGGAGGTGACGTTCAAGTGCCAGGCGAACCAAAACGATTAGAACATCCCAGGTCAGTGTATGTTATCGGGTTTATTTTTAAAATAATTACGCTCACTGTATTTATAGCGGTCATTTACCAGATTACATTTTCACCTCATGGCCCTGCAGTCCTCGTGCCAATAAAGGAAAAGATCGAGGAATCACAGAAGTCCGCAATCCTTGAGGAAGTGAGACGACAGGAAGAATATGAGAAGCACAGGCATTTTCATAATGTTGTCGAGTACCCCCAACTTCCTGAAAATATGCGGCCGGTCTGCTATATTTGCCATTCCGACTACCCGCACAGTAAAAGCAAAAAAGTCAGGGCAATGTTGAATATGCACACACAATTTTTCGTATGCGAAACATGTCATATTGAAGAAAAACCGGGAGTGGAAATAATATACAAGTGGTACAGCCCGTTTACAAGCAATCCTGAAGGACCATTTTTCGGTACCGATTATGACCCTGAAACAGGAAACCTTGTTGAAGTCGAGGACCAGTTTTCCAAGATTGCACCCTTCTTCAAAACCGGGGACACCATTGATTCAGCCATTCAGATACAGGATTCAGCTCTCGCGCAGGATTATGTTAAGGTAAGAGATAAACTTACTCCCGAGCAGAGAGATAACGTTAAAAAGAAATTTCATGTGCACATCAAGGCCAAAGGACATGAATGTAAAGTATGCCACACAAGGAAAGGCATTCTTGATTATAAAAATCTCGGGTTTTCAGCAAACAGGACTGTAGACCTGGAGCAGCTTAATATCAAGGGAATGGTTACCAAGTACGAAAAGTTTTACATCCCTAATCTGTTTTCAGACTAAGTTTTTATCCTGCAGAAATTTCTGTACTATACAGAAATTTCTGCAGTCATGTTACAATAGATAAAAAAATTGTTTACCATAATTACGTTGCGACTCTTTTCCGTTTATTTCATAGTAATCTCTCTTGTCTTCATCTTTCCCGCCCGGTCATTTGCGATTGAATGCATAAATACCGGTTATCTTTTTAACATCAAAACAGGTGCCAACCAGCCGAGCGATATAGCCGTGGATCCAAAAGGGAACATATATCTTGTAGACGGAGTGAACAGCAGGATCATTGTAGTTGACAGAAACGGGGCCTGGAAATTTATTCTGGGCACCGAAGGCGTCGCAGGGAGCGGGAAAGGCCAGTTCAAGCTTCCCCTCGGAATAGATATATCAGACTCGGGCAAGGTTTTTATTGCTGACACGGGAAACAGCAGGATACAGGTATTTGACACTGAGGGTAAATTTTTATATATGTTTTCGGTCAAGACCGCTCCGGGGGAACTCCCCTCTGAACCGGTCGATGTAGCAGCCTCCAAATTAAATAACTATCTCTACATCTCTGACAATAATAACCACAAAATCAAAGTATACAATCAAAACGGCACATACGATTTTGAGTGGGGGAGATTCGGAGAAGATTACGGGGCATTCAGGTACCCTGCGATGATGACATTAAATGAATATAATGAAATCCTGATCGTGGATGTCCTTAATACCAGGGTACAGAAATTTGATCCCTTCGGAAAATTTATCGTTGATATCGGCTCATGGGGAGTATTGCAGGGCAACCTCTTCAGACCAAAGGGCGTAACGATCGACGGCAAAAAAAGAGTACTGATAAGTGACAGTTATATGGGCGTAATACAGGCATTCAGCAATCTTGGTCAGTTCCGCGGGGTCCTGTGCGAAAAGAACATGATGAGAAAATTCAACACACCGGTAGGAATTCTTGTTGATAAAAATGATAGACTATTGGTAGTAGAAATGAGAGCCAATCTGGTAACGGTATTGAAAATATTAGAGTAACGTCATATTAATAATTAATAAAAGGAATTAATGGACCAGGACTTAGCGACACAGGTCATGGTTGCCAGCTCCCGTCCCTGGTTCCGTGAACCCTGTAAACCTGCAAGATCTCGATCTCATGTTCTCTGTCAATAGAAGAAAGAAGTGTCTTTCAATTCTCATTGCTTCATTTCTGGTCCTTATTGTTGGTCATCATGCCCTTGCCCTGGAAATGTCTTCAAAAAGAGACTGTGTAGTCTGCCATATAATGTGGCTTGACGACTTCAGGACAGACCAGGAAACCCTGGTAGAATTCCAGCCGGGCAACGTCCTTATGAAAGATACCCAGGGGGTTGTCAGTTCTGAAGAGATTTGCTACAGCTGTCATGACGGGTACGTACTGGATTCCCGTAGTATCACGTGGACCGGTAACCGCCATCCTGTTTTCGTAACGCCCTCAAAAAACATTACTGTCCCTATTGATCTTCCGCTGAGTGTGAAAGGAGAGATCTATTGCGGTACATGCCATTCCGCCCACGGGAAAGGGGCGGCCCCGCAGCATGGTGACCCTACGGGCAGGACGGCCGTTTTCAGGGAAGTCAATGTCGATTCAGATCTCTGCGAGAAATGCCACAGGAACGAAGCCTCATACACATACTCCAACGGACATCCGCTCCATACGACTGCGCTGCCACTCCCTGATACCCTGTTCGACCTGGGCAGTAAAAAGGGCACAACAAAAAACAGGGTCATATGTCAGTCCTGCCACAGGGTGCATGGAGCCAAGGGAGAAAAAATAGTGATTATGCAAAACAGGAACTCCGAGCTGTGTCTGCTGTGCCATGAAAAACAGAAGTCCTTGATCGACACGAAACATGATCTGCGCACGACCCTGCCGGGTGAAAAAAACATCAAGAACCAGCCCCTGTCCGAATCAGGACCCTGTGGAACCTGTCACATACCACATAATGCCGCCGGCAAGAGGCTGTGGGCACGACCTCTCACAGAGGGAAATCCTGCTGCCCAGTTATGCCTCACCTGTCACGGAGAGACTACCCAATACAAGACAAAACGCATTGGAGAATTCTCCCATCCCATCAATGTACCGCCTGCTTCAGAAGTTAAACTGCCCGATACGCTTCCCTTGTTTTCGGAAGACGGGACCAGAAATGCAACGGGCAATGTTCAATGTTTTACCTGCCATGATATTCACAGATGGGACCCTAATTCTCTCATAAATAAGGGCGGCAAAGATGTTGAGGGCGACTCGTCCAACAGCTTTTTAAGAATACCTAATGATTCTTCCATCCTGTGTATGAACTGCCACAGCGATAAAAAGCAACTGAGCACCTCCGATCACAACCTTGCAGTAACTGCTGCGGAGGAAAAAAACGTACAGGGATTTACCCCCCGTGTCTCGGGTCCGTGCGGGGTATGTCATATCCCCCATAATGCTGTATCGAAACGTTTATGGGCAAAGGAGCTCACGGGAGGCAGGGATTTCGTTTCACAATTATGTTCAGGTTGCCACAATGAAAACGGAGCAGCCAAAGACAAACTTCTTGGAGACAACTATCACGCAATGGATATAACCCTTGACAAGTTCAACATCAGGACAACGTTGCCTCTCTATGATAGTGAAGGAAATAAAACAGAGAATGGAAAGATCGTATGCATTACATGTCATGAGCCGCATACGTGGGACCCCAATAATCCTGTCCTGAATTATACCTTTAAGAATGTCGAAGGAGATGCGAACAACAGTTTCCTGAGAAAAACCAATTCTCCCTCATCTGACCTCTGCAAGACATGTCACAAAGACAAGGCATTTGTTGATGGAACTGACCATGATCTGAATATCACGAATCCTGAAGCCAAAAACCTGCTCGGGCAGACGGTCAGGGAATCGGGACAGTGCGGCGTGTGCCATCTTGTTCATAACAGTCCCAATAAAATGAAATTATGGGGCCGCGAGTTCGGGAAAATACAGTATGACGAGGACATCGTAAACGCTCTCTGCAACAGCTGTCATTCCAGGGGCGGAATAGCACAGGAGAAGGTTCCGATCATTGCAACACACCCTGAGGACAATTTAGTCAATAATGTATTGCGAAGCAACAGGGAGTCAATCGATTTTTCACCTCTTTTTGATAAAAAAACAGGGGACGAAGTGCATGTGGGAAATATATCCTGTCCTTCCTGTCACAACGCCCATCAATGGAGTCCCCTTGTTAAAGAAAAAGGGATTAACAAAAACCTGGAAGGCAATGCAACAAACAGTTTTCTCCGTAATGTAAGCTACAATAATATCTGCATCGACTGCCACGGCCTTGATGCACTTTTCAGATACAAGTATTTTCATAACCCCGCGGAGAGAGTTGAACCCCCTCCCGGGAGCATCCAGCTCATCGAATAGGTATCTCCATCAGCCCCGTTTAATATTCATATAATAATTAATTATTTTACAAACCGGATATTTTGTTGTATTAATAATTATAGATTCAATCCCTGGATCCTGGGTTACTCATAGTGCTGCTATGAGCGGATGAATATACATTATTCTTGTCTGAAAATAAGAGATTATTTTCCAGAGGGGGAAATTCTTTTATTTTATTGCTGGCATATTTCATGACCAAGGACAATATCAACTCAGGAGGGTTGAACATATGATTTTAACCCGTACGCAAAATATCTGTTTGATCTTCTCATTATCATTTCTTTTTTTGATCTTCAGCTCTGCACTCTCTACTGCCTCTGCAGCAGACATCGGTAACTGTCTCTTATGCCACAAGTATCCCGGTATCAGCAGGGTTGATGAAGAAGGAAAAATGAGACTCTTTTATGTGAATGAGTCCATATTCAATAACAGTGTTCATGCAAAGGTAAAATGTGAAGGATGCCATACTGACATAAAGGAAATTCCCCATAAGGAAGCGGTAAAAGTCGATTGTCTTGTGGAGTGTCATATTGTAGAGCCGTCAACGGAAAAGAAATTCTCCCATAAGGAAGTAGAGACGTTCCTGGCAGGAAGTGTTCACAGCAAATCAGATAAAGAGGGCAACGAAAAAAAATTTACGGAAGACTATCCCGGATGTAAAGACTGCCATGACAATCCTCTCTACAGACCGCTGTCTTTCTTTAAGAAGGTTCGACCGGGTATATCTGAGCAATCCCTGGGCAGATGCAAAGTGTGCCACAAAAAAGAAGAGTTTGTGTATCAGTTTTATAATCACGTTACTACGAGATTACACAAGAGCAGGAATCCTCTGAATATTGCAGAAATGTGCGGGAGATGTCATGATGATCTTGACCTGGTCACACGACATGAGTTGTCAACAAAAGCGGTATTCTCATATGGAGAGACCTTCCATGGCAAAGCGGCAAGCTTTCTCGATGAAAAAGTCCCCGACTGTCTTGACTGTCATGTCAATAAAGGTGAATCCGTCCACCAGATGCTGAGCCACAAGGACCCTGCATCTTCCATTCACGAAACAAACAAAGGAAAAGTCTGCGCCACCATTGACTGTCACCCGAGTGCATCGCCAAAGCTTGCAACATACGGAGTTCATGCTGAATTCAGTCTGACCCAGAGTCCTGCACAATACTTTTTCACATTTTTCTTTATTGTTCTCACTGGCGGAACATTGCTTCCTCTTATGGGGATCATTTTCCTCGATTTAGTGAGAAGATTCTTCCCACATGCAAAAATAGGACGGAGGAAATAATCCATGGAAAAATATCCTATGATAAAAATAAAAGACGGTCAGAAATACTTCTACAGGTTCAGCATGAATCAACGGATACAGCACATGATCCTGGCTGTTACCGTTGTCCTCCTTGTGTTAACCGGGATGCCCCTTAAATTTCACGATGCCTCATGGGCGCCCTATCTCTATGCGCTGTTTGGGGGGATCCAGTACGCGCCGACTGTCCATAAGGTAAACGGGGCCATATTGATGGGATTGTTTTTCTATCATATATTTTATTTGATATACGTGATACGCAGATATCATATTGCTCCCAAGAGAGAAAGGGGGGAACTGGGGAAATATGGTGCGTTAAAAACCGTTCTTACCCAGAACATGGTGCCGAATCTCAAGGATGCATATGACATACGGGATCTCATGAAGTATCTGTTCTTTTTTACTAATAAGCGGCCCGACGGGGACAACTTCACATGGAAGGAAAAGTTCGATTACTGGGCC